>VSNJ01000019.1:0-20094 GCA_009774235.1 Lachnospiraceae bacterium | reverse complement strand
TCCATAATAATAGCAATCTCCAACCTTACACTGTGCATATGGATTATCTTGTTCAGCAGCTTTAATATACCATTCATATGCTTGTCTATAACTTTGTTCTACACCTTCTCCATAATAATAGCAATCTCCTAATTGAACCTGTGCTGTTACATCACCCTGTTCTGCTGCTGTTTCCAAATATTTTCTTGCCTCTTCATAATTTTCTTCTTCTAAAGCATCTATTCCCATTTGTGTCATATTGTGATTGCTGTCTATGGCTACTATACCATTTTTTATATCAACTTTATTCTGGACAAAGTTATCATAAATCTCATCAATAGATAGTGTTACTGTTTCATCTATATTCTCTTGCCTTATTAATTCATTGATAATTAACTGTTTATTCTTCATTTTCATTTCCATGTCTGACAGGAAATAATACTTTTCCATCATCTTAAGAAAAATGCTGGCTATATAACTATTATTACGTATTGTAGACAATTCAAGGTATACTTGTCCTGCTTCTTCAACTGGAATATCTATAATATCCCTAAGATACTGGACTAATGTTTCTTCGCCTGTACTAAATATATTTTGCTTTTCTAAGCTTCTTTTTATTATATCAAGTTTTCTTTTCTCCTCAAGCATCCTGTTATCAAATTGTGATATAACCATGCAAATAGTAATTATGGGTGTATTATATGAGTACACACCTTGTTCTATCTCTGTATTCAACATATGAAAGTTATCTACACTGTCTATCTTTTCATTGAGTTTGCCTACAAAGGCACCAAGCATTTGTTTAAGCTGTATATGGTCTGCATAAATTGCATTGATTTGTGTCCCAAGACTTAAGATAATTTTATCATCTATGCAGTTTTTATTATACAGTTCTGCAATTGCTTGTGACATATACATATTTAACTTATCATGATTTTGCCGTATTTCTTGCTGTGTAACTTTATTTTTACCTGTAATGGTATTTATCATTCTTTTGAACCATCCCTGCGATTGAAACATTTCCACTTTTGCATCAGTGTCATTCATTAATGAAATCATGCCTGATAAAATTAAACTAATATTTTTTGCTGGCTGCTGTACCAGATAGGTAATATCTTCTGTTTTTATTGAATTCATGAGTCCTGTCTCCTTAAATAGTATTATATAAATTATAAAGTTCTTTATTCATTGCCATACTATGTATTTTCATTTTATTATGTATTTCATTTTGTTGTGCAATTCCATATACAAAATCATAATACTGTTCACTAGCTCTTTGCATACTTTCTATTAAACCATCATATACATTCTCAATGTTCTGGTAATACCGGGCATCTGATAGTATTTCTTTATATTTCCCACGTCCAAAACATGGCGCAACAAATTTATTTACAGCACCATTTATTATAAATGCTACAGGAATTGTCAATAAAGATGTTACGCCCATAGCTGTAATTGCTGCTGTTACAGGAATCATTATACCTGCGGATAATCCAGCTGTTATCCCTGTATCACCACCAGCCTTTAATATTTCCTCAAAATATTCACTATCCATTATTATACCTGACTTCCATAATTTATAAGATTGGACTGCTTCTATACCCATGCCAGCAACACACCCGATAAGTCCTGCTTTTCCCATTGTACCTGCAATATTTTTAAAATTATATGATGTCTGTACTTTTCCATTTTTTATGTGTTCCATACGTTCATTAGTCTTATTTTTTATAATTTGTGAATCTTGGAACTTTTCTACATTATTATAACCATTTTCTTTTACTACACCTATTTTTTCTGCATTGGTTACAATATTCATATCTTTAGGCGTATTTTTTAACTTGGGGTTAGTTTTACTTGTATATGCTTTCATCTGATATTCAGTAGTTTTTCCAGTCAAAATGTTTTTTTCAGTAATATCGCTTGCTGCCCTGTTGGCTACATCACCCGCATCATATGTTTTAAAAAAGTTCTGAACATTTCCACGTTTTGATGTCATCCAGTCCCATTCATATCCCTTTCCCTGTATCTGTTTAACCATCCAATCTGCTTTGCCAGCTCCCTCTGAAATATAATTTTGCATTGTTTTAGCTGAATTAAAAATACCTGAGTTGTTATAATTCCTGCCCATCCACTTCCAGAACTCAACTTCATTTGCAAGGATATTACTTTGATTTGCTACTATTGCGGCATCTGATAACATATTTGCATTATAGTTCGCAATAAAATTACTTGTTTCATCAAACATATACATAATTTCATTTCCAGAAATCTCTGCTAATCCATTCTTTGCTTTTTTCATAATTTTTTTCCTTTACTTTTATTTTTTATATATTTACTACTTACATACTATATAAATATATTTATTGCACATTCCAGAAATTTATTATCATCAGAGCTATGGCATATTTCAATGCGAACAACAGATTCAATAATTTCCATAACTTTGATTAAAGTGCTTAAAATTGCTTTATTGATATGCCATTGCTTATATTATAATATAAACAGCACTTTACAACTTTTTGAAATATAAACTATATATTGTATCTAATTTTCACATACAACAACTATATATGTTACTAAAATTAAAAAGTTATAAACTGCTGTATATATAGACTTATGTTGTATTATTTTTTAATTTGCACAAAGATTATATTTTATACAGCAAGTTAATTATTTTGTAACAGGCGGCTATTGAAAAACATCAGTGCTTAAATTTTGTTTTCAATGTTAAAAAGAAACTTATGTTTCTTTTTAACATAAAGATTTTATGCACTGTTACGTTTTTCATTAAGCGGAAGCGTACCGCCAGGTACAAAATAATTAACTTGTTACATCTAAAAAATCCCCCATACAAATTAAAAAAGTAAAACAATCAATAATATTTCCATTACTCTTATTTTATACCAGAAATTTCCCTGAATTTATATTGGTTTCCTTGAGATAATTAATAATACTAGAAACAAGTTCCGGCCTCTGTCTTATAATGCCACAAAATAACCTTAGTTTTGACAAAATATTCCTATAGTATACTAAAAGGCTAGAATAAAATTTATATTATATAAAGTTTACGTATATTTTGATGTATATCAGGAGGATACCCATGGATGGCAAGTAAGAAACGTTTATTAAGTAAACTAAAGAGGCTTTTATATAACGTAAACGTCCAGTATACAGACTGGCTTAAGAATGAAGCACTTAAATTACACGAACCATATCTTGATGGAAGAAACTATTCATCAAACATTGAGCACCAGTTAAAACTTCCTGTTGACATTAGCAGAAGGAAGGATACTGTTATAGAAAATATACTAAACAAAAAGTATTATACATTTGATAATGCTTTATTTATAATAAACCCTTTTGGATGTTCTCCATTATCAGGGCTGTTTATATTTAATACAGAAAAACCATGCAAAGTAAAATACACTATTAAAGGAAAAAGAGGTTCTGATAATTATACAAACTGTGACGAAACCTGGACAAACAGGCATAAAGTCCCTGTACTAGGCATGTATGATGGAGGAATAACCCATATAACATTTTATTTGATTGATAAAAACAATAATGAAATACAAGAAACAACAATAAGAATAAAACTTCCAAGGACAGGACCAGTTTTAAGAAATGCAATTTCAATTAAAAAATATGAAAAAACTCCTGTTCCTTTTCTTATGGCAACAGGCGGATACAGTGGCACAAACTATGCTTTCGACAGCAATGGAAATATCCGTTGGTATCTTACTACACCTGTACACCCATATGGTGTACACGTCCTTTCTAATAGACACCTGCTTGTCCCAGACAAAAGAATGAGAAGACCTAATTATGGCAATGCACATTCTGTTATAGCATATGAGATGGATTTTTTAGGACGCATATACAGAAATATTTACCACCAGTCAGGTTTCCATCACTGGGCTGTTTCCAGGGAAGATAATGGCAATTTACTTATTGCAACCAGCTCAAGGTATGATACCTATATGGAAAATTCAGTTGATGAAATGGATAAAGACACAGGTAAAATTATAAGGACAATAAATGCTAATAATATTTTTGACAGCACATATGTGACAAGGTATGACTGGGCACATATCAATGCATTTGAATATATACCTGGAGAAGATGCAATAATAGCTTCATACAGGAATATCCATACAATAGCTAAAATAGACCTGAATACACAAGAAATTATATGGCTGCTTGCCAATCCAGATTTTTATAAAGGTACAGAACAGGAAGCCAAAGTCCTGGCTCCTGCCCCTGGTGTAAAATGGTTCTTCCAGCAGCATGGTGTTAAAATACTTGAACATATAAATACAGGCAATGAAAAGAAAATAAAAATTACACTTTTTGACAACCACACTGCAAACCGCAGGCCTGTCAATTATTTTGATGATGTAAAAAAGTCAAATATAATGGTATTTACAATTAATGAAAAAGAAATGTCTGTAGAAATGAACCAGTGTATTACTGTCCCGCTTTCTATTACACGTTCAAATGTAGAATTTGACAAAACAACTAATAGTATTTATGCTATGTGTGCTAATATAAAAGATGAAGAAGTGGACAGCCGCGCAAAAATACTTGGTTATAATTATAATACTGGTGAATGTATAACTGATATTTCATTAAATAATGACTTTTTTGTTGCAAAATTTTTGGACTTTAATCTTCAAAGTGTACAAAACACCTGTAATGAGGACTATCCTCTTTATATTGGTGAGCTTTATATGCCTGTTAAAGAAAAAGAAATACCAGAAGACTACAATGAAGAAAATTATCTGCCTGATGAAATAAAGAAAAAGTTAAATTTCACACTTACAGGAAATATATTACAAATATCATGTAAAGACCACTCTTTACCAAAAATATTTTTATACAACAAAGACAATATATATGTACAATACTTTAATGATACAGAACAACTGACCAAAATATTTAAGGAACATATTTATACTATTTCTGTCCCATTACAGGGAATTGACAAAGGAAAATACCAGGCTGGAATAGAATATATTGACAATGATTCTAATATATGTTTATATAATACAGGTTACTGGATAGATATAAAATAAAAAATAACTGTTGTGCTAAAATACAAAATTTATTATATTGTACTTTAGCGCAACAATTTCTATTAAACTATCATTCCCTACCAAAATCCCCATTTTACGCAATCTATCAAACCCATTACATCATCAAATCAACCATTTTCCCTTGTTTTTGCCCTCATAGGACCAAAACAAGGGAAAGTTTTTAATTACCGCCCACCACCTTATCCAAAAGCCTTGCGGAAGTCCGTTTCGCCTCTCTGGTGGCATGGGCATAAACATTCATTGTGGTACTTACATCAGAGTGTCCCAGAAGTTCCTGCACATCTTTCGGGGCTGCCCCGTTTGATAACAGATTGCTCGTATAGGTGTGCCGCAACTGGTGGAAGTGGAAATTTTCAAGCCCCTCTACGTGTTTCTGAATCAGCCTGCATACATTGGAGAGGGTTGCGGTTGATTCATAGGAACCATCCTGACGTAAACATACAAAAGACAGTTCTTCGTAATCGTCCGGTATCTCCTCCGTACTTTGCAAAGAATACAGATCATAATGCGTCCTTCCCTTTTCCATTACTTTCTGATAGTAATTGCGGAAATACATTTCGCCACACTGGAAACGCTCTCTGTGCTGTTGCTTTCTGGCTTTTTTTAGTATCTCTGCCAGTGTGTCGCAGAAGTCCACTGTACGGATTTTTTTCCGCTTGGTTGCACCGATTTCCATCTTGTGGCGGGTGGCATTGTAACGCATACTCCGGCGGACGGTAAGATACTGTTCCTCAAGGTTGATGTCCTGCCATGCCAGCCCACATACCTCGCCAATGCGTAATCCAGTATAATAGGCTATCTGCACCGGCAGGAGTGCCGGATTTCTTTTTTTACGGAGATAATCCGTTATCTCCGTGTACTGCTCATGGGTAATGGTCGGGATGTCTGTCTCATTTTCCGCATTTCCCTCAAACAGTTCCACTTCCTCCTTTTTTACCCGCATGCGTACATACTGCATGGGATTAAAAGTAATATAGCGTTTCGGGAATACCGCAAACCGGAACGAGCCCCGCAGGACTGCCGAAAACTGGAGCATATAGTTTTTACTGATGGGCTGAGCCTCCTTTCCGTCCGGTCTTGTTTCTCCAAAAGACAGGAAATCAATATACTCCTGTAAATGGTCGGCAGTTATGCTTTTCAGCTTACGCTGTCCGATAGGATGTTTCTTAATCTGTCTGGCGGTAGTGGTATAGGCAATCAGCGTCCCAGTGCTTAATGTACCGGGCTTTACTTCTTCCTCCAGCCATATATCCAGCATTTCCCCCAGCGTGATATTTTCCGTCTTTGCCACAAACTTCTTTTCCTCGTAATCCTCCATTGCCTTGCGGAGAAGTTTCTCCGTTTCTGACTTGCTCTCTGTTCCTGCGTACTCCTTCTGCACCAGATTTCCGCTCTCATTCTCCACATAAAAGCGGTAGTACCATTTCTTTCCTTTTTTTCTTACAGAACCTTTTGCCATAATAAAATCTCCTTTCCTAGACGCAATCTGTTATTGCGTTGGCAATCGGAACTGATAGATATGCTTATTTGCGTGTAGGCATATCAAAACTCCGGCTGCCCTGTCACAAGGAATGTTCACTCAGAAGATTTTTCAGCCTCGTCCTCGCAAGTTCCGGCTGTTTGGCATACACCCTTACAATGTCGCTGATTTCACTCGTGCTGTTGATGAAACGCATAACCTCCCGCAGAAACATGACGTTGTTAAACTCCTGTTCAGATTCAAATCCCATGACCTTTGACATTGCCTCATTGAAATCCCCGCCCTTACCATACTCTTTAGCCGCATGGGTAAAAGACTGGTTAAACATACGGTACTCATAAAGGAACAAAAGCAGCAAATCCTTTGAGAAATCGCTTTCTTCCTCTTTCATGTCAAGCGGGAAATCGCCCATTATCCGGCTCATGGCGGATTCAATCTTAAAATCCCTGCTGTCCGACATATCCGCCCCCATATCCTCTGTTTCGCCTCGGAGCCATGCCGCTGATACATGAAGTGCATCCGCTAATCCCTCAACAATCAGTTTCTTTGTGTTGTCAATGCTACCATTCTCATACCGCTGGATGGTGGTCTTGTTCACGTCCATCTGTCCGGCAACATACTGGAGGGGGAGTTTCAGCGACTTGCGGCGTTGTTTCGCCCGTTCACCGATTGTCCTGCGAAGTTCTTTCTTCTCCATCGTGACCTCCTTGCACTGCGTTCCCCCTGCTTGTTATAAGCTGTTAAAGGGAAATCTGTTTCGTTGTTACAAGACTATAATAACACACAAAAACAGATATTGCAATATGCAAAATAGAAATAACCGCAAAAGGACTTGACAAAACCATCGTATTTATTTATTATGTATTTTACAGCGTTGCATAATGCAATATTGTAAATCAACAAGAAAGGGGATACGGATATGAGCAGGAATGAAAATGCAGGAAAAACAGGTTATCGGAAAAGAGGGAGGATATTTGTATGGCAGAGATTAAGATTGGAATGACGATAGAGGAAGCGTCCGAATATACGGGCATTGGCATGAACACCATGCGGAAACTGGTGGAATGGGAGAAAATCCCGGTGCTGCGGATTGGACGGAAAGCAATCATACGCAGGGATGTGCTGGAGAGGTTTATGGCAGCAAATGAGGGGAAAGACCTGCGGAACCGCTCGGAAGTAAAAACTGTCCGGACATGATAAGAGGCAGCCATAACGGCTGCCCCATTGGCAATCAGACCGGAGTCTTGATATACCTACACGCAAGATAAGTGTATCACAGACTTCTCCGGTTATCAACCGGAATTTTTCTTTGGCAGGACAGGAATGGTGTAGTTTTGGTGTAGCAATGGTGTAGATTTTTTCTACACCGTTCCTACATCATTTTTTGAAATACTACACCATTCCTGCATCATTTGGGGCAAAGCCTACATCAAAACTACACTATGACAGGGGAATCAATGGGAAAAGTGCCTGCACCTCTGCCTGCACTCTGCCCGCACCCAAATTAGGGGAAACAGACAGGTGCCTGCACCTGTGCCGGTACTTATGAAGATTATGCAGTTACTTATGCCTGCACCTGTAGGCAGTATGCTTACACCATGCTGGCACTTATGTTTATCCGCAGTATTTTACTTTGGCAGAATACAGGTCAGCGGCAGATGGTTTCTCCGGCAGGCAAAATAACAGGCAAAAGCTGGATATACACCCGCTTGAACAAGCCCCCGGCAGGGCCCCCCGCATTTTTGGCTTGACAAAAATGCTAGGGGGTTATCATTATCGGCAGAGCCGAAATGATAACCGCACCCCGCCACGTTCCCATCAGCCCAAAGGAAAATCGGAGACGTAAAATGATTGATAAGGAAACCAGCCGGAAAGGAAATGACAAATAAGAAAAAAATTCCTCCGGCAGAGAGGGGGATGTGATGAATGAAGTATCATACAGTGCCCATATCAGCAACGGGAAAAGTGCCCTCAACAGCAAAGGCAGGCTGTCCGGTGTGGCAAAACACAACCTGCGGAAATACCGTTCCAAAGAGTATGACAGGGAGAACATTGTCCTGCTCTTTGGCAGTACAAATCTTATGCGGGATGTGAAAAAAGTCTATCAGGACACTTTTTCAGAAGCACTGGAGCAGTATAACCAAAAACAGACAAGGGCAGACCGACGGATTGACGATTATTTTGAACATCTGTCCGGCAAGAACCAAGACATGGCAGTGGAGATTATTTTCCAGTGCGGGGATAAGGATTTCTGGGAAGATGTCTTTATGGAAACAGATAAGGAAAAGCAAAACAAAGAAAATATCTGCAAGGTATATGACACCTTACTGGAGCAGTTGCAGAAAGAAATGCCGGATTTCAAAGTTGCAAATGCGGTAGTCCACTTTGATGAAGCAAGCCCGCATATGCACGTTGTAGGCGTTCCCATAGGCAGGGGATTTAAGCGCGGGCTGGAAACAAAGGTTTCCAAACGCTCTGTTTTCACTCCGAAAACGCTGGAGAATATTTTACAGAACAGCCTGCGTCAGACCGCAAGCGTAGAAATGCTTATCCACTTCGGAGTGCTTGTAAAAGATAAGCAGAAAGGGAAAAACTATGACCTGACCGTTGCGGAATATAAGGTGCAGCAGGAAACGAAGCGGCTGGAAATGGTGGCGGGATTCCTTGAAGAAAAACAGGACAGGCTTTTTAATGCCAACCAACGTCTGGAACAGGCAGAAAAAGAAGTTTCCGAAGCAGAACGGCGGTTGTCTGACACGAAAACAGAGATTATCGGAGCAGAGGAAGATTTGATACAGATAAAAACAGAAGGCAGGGAAATGAAACAAAAACTGATGGCAGAACAGGAGGAAATACGGCAGGAAAATTTGTCCTTAAAAACAGATACGCTTATCCTTCATTCTGATAAAGAGCGTCTTTTGCGTGATGTCAGGAAAGCAACAGATGAAAAGGAACAAATACAGGTAAAAAAAGAGGGGTTTTTAGAGGATATCGGTGTGTTGGATAAAGAGTTTGAAAAGCGTCTGGATTTCATCAACGTACTGGATAAACTCAAAGCACTCTTTTATAAGCTGTTATCCATGATTCCGCTGGTGCGGGAGTTTGCAAAGTTTGTAGAAGAAAAAAAGGATATACGGGCCGCCTCCCCTTATGGCTATACCCCTCTCGGCAGGCTGTTAAGGGAGTACCGTACCTCTCTCCCTCAGCATGACAGGCTTGTCACGTTCCCGGAGATTGCCTCGTGGCAGACTTCCACAAGGGAAGTGGTTCCAGTGTATGAGGACTATAACGGACGGGGAACGGAGTACAGGCTGGCGGGATTCTGGAATGTGCAGAAGGAACAGGCTGTAAAGGTTTCTGAAATAAGAGAGGAAATCATGTCGGAGAACCGGATATGTACGTTAGAGCTGGCAGAGGTGTATGTAAAGGCGGTGGAGAGTTTCATGGAGGATATGGAACCGGAAGAACGTACAAGGGAGAACCGTCCTATGTATCAGAGACAAAACGAGGAATATATACAGGGCAGATAAATAATTCCGTTGTTAAAAGGCATAGATGAAATATTCTATGCCTTTTGCAGTGCAATTAACTTACAATTAACATATATGCACTTTTAGAGTTAACATTGGGGACGGTATACTTGGTTCATACAAAAAAAACAAAGGAGTGTGTTCAATATGAAAAAATTTATTATGATTGCAACCGTTTTTACACTTATGACAGGGGTATTGACAGGATGTAGCGGCAATGCTGGTTCGTTCACTGACAAAAGTACAGCAAATGAGACAACTAAGAGTTCACAAACAATAGCCACCGACGGTTCCACTTCAATGGAGAAAGTCATTGGATTTTTGAGTGAAGCCTATATGGAGGAACATGGAAATATAAAGGTTACATACAATCCAACGGGTTCTAGTTCCGGTATACAGGCAGTAGCGGAAGGAAGATGTGATATCGGACTGGCAAGTCGTGACCTGAAGGAAGATGAAACAGCAGATTTACAGGGAACGGTAGTTGCCATTGATGGAATCGGAATCATAGTCAATCCTGATAATCCGGCAACAGATTTAACAATTGATCAGATAGGGAAGATTTACAGTGGTGAGATTACCAACTGGAAAGAGGTTGGCGGCAGCGACGCACCGATTGTCTGTATTGGGCGTGAGGCGGCTTCCGGCACAAGAGACGGTTTTGAGGAAGTGACAGGCACAAAGGATAAATGCAAGTATTCACAGGAACTCACGTCTACGGGCGATGTCGTGCAGACGGTATCCGGCAATCCAAATGCCATTGGCTATGCATCGGTTGCCTCGGTTGGTGATACGGTAAAGATGGTCAGCGTGGAAGGGGTAAGCCCGACAACAGAAAGTATTCAGGATGGGAAATACAAAGTCCAGAGAAACTTCGTGCTGGTCACAAAAAAGGACACTGCTCTTTCTAAAGCTGCACAGGAGTTTTTCGACTTCGCTACCAGCGAACAGGCAGACAGCCTTATTACAGAGGCAGGTGCTGTTCCTGTCAAACGGTAATTACAGGAGGGGCTGTTATGGAAAAGATAAAAAAGACAGCAAGGTGGATGGAAAGGGCAATGAACCTGTTGTTTTTGGTATGCGGTCTGCTGACGATACTGTTTGTCGTCCTAATTACTATATTTCTCTTGATAAGCGGCATTCCGGCAATACGGGATATCGGTCTGGGAGATTTCCTGTTTGGGAGGGTCTGGGCATCTACTTCTGCAAAGCCTTCCTATGGAATCCTTCCCTTTATCCTGACATCCGTATACGGAACTCTGGGGGCAATCCTCATAGGAGTTCCGATTGGACTGCTATGTGCTATTTTTCTGGCAAAGATGTCCCCAAAGAAAGTTAGCAGTGCAGTAAGGAATGTGGTAGATTTGCTTGCAGGAATCCCGTCTGTCGTTTATGGGCTGGTGGGAATGATCATCATTGTTCCATGCGTAAGGGAGATATTTCATCTCCCGGATGGTGCAAACCTCTTTTCGGCAATTCTTGTCCTTGCTGTTATGATTCTGCCCTCTGTCATTTCCGTATCGGAAACGGCAATCGGGGCGGTGCCAAAGGAATACGAGGAGGCTTCTCTTGCTCTGGGGGCGACAAAGACGGAAACCGTATTTAAGGTGGTTGTGCCTGCCGCAAAAAGCGGCATTGTCACTGCGGTTGTATTAGGCATTGGCAGGGCAGTCGGGGAAGCGATGGCGGTTATGATGGTAGCGGGAAATGTTGCCAATATGCCGAAACTGTTTGGCAGCGTCCGGTTTCTGACTACTGCTGTTGCCAGTGAAATGTCCTATTCTTCCGGCTTACAGAGACAGGCATTATTTTCCATCGCACTGGTGCTTTTTCTGTTCATTATGGCAATTAACCTGATATTAAATGTAGTAATTAAAAAAAAGGTTTGAAGTTCCACTATTGCATGAAAATACCATGCCAAGTGGAACTAAGGCAAACCTATCAAGAACGCAAAAACAGCGTTCTTGAGGAAAATGGAGGAAATACATGTGACTGATACAATATCGAAAGCAAGAAAAATTAAGGATACTATCTTAAAGCTGATGATGGTTTTATCAGCAGGATTGATTTGCTCTCTCCTGCTCGGACTGATTGGATATATCCTGTACCGGGGCATTCCACATATCTCATGGATGCTTGTTTCTACGAAACCAAGCCTTTTGCGTGGTACGGTCGGGATTCTGCCAAACATCCTGAATACCTTATATATCATTATCATAACGCTTGTAATTGTACTGCCGCTTGGGGTAGGGGCTGCGATTTATCTGAACGAATATACAAAGAATAAAAAACTGGTACGGGTCATTGAACTGGCAACAGAAACCCTTGCCGGAATCCCATCAATTATATATGGACTGGTGGGAATGCTCCTGTTTGTGCAGTTTTTCTCTCTGGGAACCAGTCTGATGGCCGGTTCGCTCACCCTGGCAATCATGACATTGCCCACGATTATACGCACCACACAGGAAAGCCTGAAAACGGTGCCAAAAGCATACCGGGAAGGTTCGCTTGGATTAGGGGCAGGCAAATGGTATATGATTCGTACAGTTGTCATTCCCTGTGTCATTGATGGGATTGTTACCGGCTGTATCTTATCGGTGGGCAGAGTGGTAGGTGAAAGTGCCGCACTTCTCTTTACGGCAGGGATGGCAAATGAACTGCTGTCCATACCAGAGGCAGTGCAGGCGGGAAATGCGGGTTCTACCCTGACCGTTGCCATGTATGTATATGCGAAAGAGCGCGGGCAGTTTGATGTTGCGTTTGCGGTTGCCGCTATATTGCTTGTACTTACCTTTCTTATCAATATGTCGGCAAAGATAGCGGCGGTTAGACTGAAACAGAAACGAGGTTAAAGTTATGGAACACATTATCACGACAAAGAATTTAAACTTATGGTATGGTGCGAGCCATGCCCTGAAAAGTATCAACATGGAAATCCCGGAAAAGAAAATCACTGCGCTGATTGGCCCCTCTGGCTGTGGAAAATCCACTTATCTGAAAACATTGAACCGGATGAATGATTTGGTGGAAAGCTGCCGTATCGAAGGAGAAATTATGCTTTCCGGCATTGACATTTACAAGGGGATTGATGTAAACATTTTGCGGAAACGTGTTGGCATGGTCTTTCAAAAACCGAATCCGTTTCCAATGAGTATTTATGATAATATTGCCTATGGTCCAAGAATACATGGAATCAAATCAAAGGTTAAGTTGGATGAAATCGTGGAGCGTTCCCTGACGCAGGCGGCAATCTGGGAGGAATGCAAAGACCGTTTGAAAAAGAGTGCATTGGGCATGAGTGGCGGCCAGCAGCAGAGGCTCTGCATTGCAAGGGCACTGGCGGTAGAGCCGGAAGTCCTTCTGATGGATGAACCGACGTCTGCCCTTGACCCTATTTCCACTTCAAAGATTGAAGATTTAGCAATGGAACTGAAGGAAAAATATACGATTATTATGGTAACCCACAATATGCAGCAGGCAGTGCGGATTGCAGATAAGACAGCATTCTTCCTGCTGGGCGAGGTGGTGGAGTTTGATGATACGCAGACCATGTTCTCCACACCGTCTGACCAGAGGACAGAGGATTATATTACAGGGAGGTTTGGATAATGCGGAATAAATTTGACAGACAGTTATCGCAGCTTAATACAGAACTTGTTACCATGGGAGCCTTATGCGAGGAGGCAATTACCAATGCGGTAAAATATCTTACGGATAATGAAGAAAACAGCAAAAATATGTGTCTGGATGCGGATACGCAGATTGATAAAAAAGAGCGTGATATCGAAACCCTCTGCCTGAAACTGATTTTGCAGCAGCAGCCCGTGGCAAAAGATTTGAGAGTTGTTTCAGCCGCTTTGAAAATGATATCCGATATGGAACGGATTGGAGATCAGGCATCGGATATTGTGGAGATTGCACCTTATGTGGCAAAAAAGGGAACGCTTGGCGAAACCCATATCCGGGAAATGGCAGAAGCAGCGATCAAAATGGTGTCAGAAAGTATTGAATCTTTTGTAAAAATGAATCTGGATATTGCCTGGCTGGTAATTGAACATGATAATATCGTGGATGATTTATTTGACAAGGTAAAGCGGGAGTTGATAAAATCAATAACGGAGAGACACGACGATGCGGAGGCTCTTATGGATTTGCTGATGATTGCAAAATATTTTGAGCGGATTGGCGACCATGCAGAAAATATTGCGGAATGGGTTATTTATTCCATTACCGGAGAGCATCGGAAAAGACCTGAAAATAAGGAAAGCTCCACCAAAGGAGGAATCGGTTAACATGATTTATCTGCTGGAAGATGATGATAATATAAGAAAGCTGGTATGCTATGCGCTGTCAAAAGAGGGATTTGAAGTACAGGGGCATTCTTCTCCAAAGGAATTTTGGCAGGGACTAAATACGGAACTGCCGGAATTGGTTTTGCTGGATATTATGCTGCCGGAAGAAGACGGGTTGTCGATTCTGAATAAACTGAAAGGTAATGCAGCGACTGCGCATATCCCTGTGATTATGCTTACCGCAAAGGGCAGTGAATTTGATAAGGTCACAGGCCTTGATATGGGAGCGGATGATTACGTGGCAAAGCCTTTTGGAACGATGGAACTGATTTCAAGGATCCGGGCGGTACTGAGGCGTTCCCAAAAAACGCAGGATGACAGAACATATACGATTGGCGGGCTGTATGTTAATCCTGCAAAACATATTATTACGGTATCAGGGGAAGCGGTATCGCTTTCCTATAAGGAATATCTGCTGTTGATGGTTCTGCTGGAGGCAGAGGGCAATGTAGTGGAACGTGACAGGCTTTTAACCAGTGTCTGGGGGGAATATTATACAGAATCCCGGACGCTGGATGTGCATATCCGGAAACTGCGGGTAAAACTGGGGGATGCGGGAAAACTCATTCAGACTATAAAAGGAATCGGTTATAAATTAGGAGGCGATTGGAATGAATAAAAAAATTTTTCGTTCGTCACTGCTTACCGTCTGTCTTGTATTGGCAGCTACCATTGCATTGATTATGGGGCTTTTGTTTCATTTTTTTGAAAAGCAGATACAGAAAGAGCTTGCCAATGAGGCCGGTTTTCTGGCACATGCTCTTGAAAATGAGGGAGCCGGATATTTTGACAGTTTTGATAACAAGAATAACAGACTTGCCGGAAATAACCGTATCACATGGATTGATGAAAATGGAACGGTATTGTTCGACAGCAGGGCAGATGTGTCCGAACTGGATAATCATGCCGACAGGGATGAAATTAAAACGGCAATGAAAGAGGGGAAGGGCATGAGTACGAGGTACTCCAAAACCCTGACGGAAAAAACAGTGAATTATGCCATACGGCTTTCCGATGGCAGCATACTGCGGGTTTCGACAGAACAGTATACGGTAGTAACCATTCTGATGGGGATGCTTCAGCCGATTTTATTCATTATGTTTGTCGCATTGATTTTAACACTGGTGCTTTCCGCAAGGGTATCAAAAGCCATTATAGAACCAATTAACAAACTGGATTTGGAAATACCGGAAAATAATGACACATATGAGGAATTAACACCTCTGTTACGGAAAATTGCAGACCAGAAAGAAACGATAGGGGAACAGCTTGCGGACGCCCGCAAAAAACAGAAAGAATTTAACCTTATTACAGAAAATATGAGTGAGGGCTTTCTGGTTATTGATGTAGACGCCAATCTCCTGACCTATAATTCTGCCGCATTAAACCTGCTTGAGATTACCCCTCCGGCAGACAGGAGTGTCCTGCTGTTCTGCCGGGCAAAAGAGTTCAGAGGCGTTATATCCGATGTATTGTCAGGAATAAAGGCAGAGAATACGATGGTGCGGGAGGAACGCAGTTACAGTCTGATTGCCAATCCGGTTTATGAGAAGGAATCCGTAATTGGGGCCGTTGTGGTTATTCTGGATATTACGGAACGTGAAAAAAGGGATATGCTGCGCCGGGAGTTTACGGCAAATGTTTCCCATGAACTGAAAACTCCGCTGACGTCTATCTCTGGCTTTGCCGAACTGATGAAAGCAGGCGATGTTCTGGAAAATGATGTGACTGACTTTTCAAAATCCATTTATGATGAGGCACAGCGGCTGATTACGTTAGTCAATGATATTATTAAGATTTCTGAACTTGACGGGCAGAGTATTCCTTATGAAAAGGAAACGGTGGATTTATATGAATTGTCAAAGGAAGTAATCGGACGGTTGGAAAAAGAAGCCGATAAGAAGAATATTACCTTTCATTTGATTGGCGGCAGGGCAGAGATTATAGGCGTGCATAAAATTTTGGAGGAAATGCTCTATAACCTTTGTGACAATGCGATTAAATATAACAAGGAAAATGGTACGGTGGATGTTTTGGTAAACCAGACGGGAGATGGCGTGAATGTGATTGTGCGTGATACGGGAATCGGGATTCCTATATCACATCAAGACAGGGTGTTTGAACGCTTTTACCGGGTGGATAAAAGCCATTCCAAAAAGGTAGGTGGAACAGGTCTTGGTCTTGCCATAGTAAAGCATGGTGCTCTGTACCACCATGCAAAGCTCAGTCTGGAAAGTACTGTGGATGTGGGAACGGTGGTAACGATTGCATTTTCTAAAAAATAATAAAGATAAATATATGCCGGAAAACAGCCCGTATAAGGGCTATGCCCGGCATATTTTTAACGCAGTTTTAACATACTTGTTATCTGCCCTTTATGGTTTATCAGATGGAAATCGTATAAAATAACTTGTGTAAACAAGATAATTACTGGAATGGAGGAGCTATGAAAAAGAAGAAAACAGTGAAAAAGTTAAAAAAGAAAATTGCGGTTTTGGAAACAGAAAATCTGTCATTACAAGAGAGCGTTTTGTGGGCAGAGAACAACAGCAGGGAAAAAAGTGCTTTTTTATCCCATATGTCCCATGATATACGGACACCCCTGAATGGCATTATTGGAATGACAGGTATTGCCATGAAACATTTTGATGATAAAGATAGGGTTCTTGATTGTCTAGGGAAAATTGACAGTTCTTCCAAACATCTGCTATCCCTGATTAACGATATTTTGGATATGAGCCGGATTGAAAGCGGCAGAATGGTTATGAACCATGAACGGATGGATATACGTGAGGTGATTAACGGTTGTGCACTAATTGCAGAAAGTCTGCTGGCACAGAGAAAGGTGGATTTTGTCAGGGAGTTTGGTATATTCCATCATCCTCTGCTAATTGGCGATGAATTACATCTGCGTCAGGTACTTATCAATATTTTATCAAATGCCATTAAGTTTACCCCGGATGGAGGGAAAATCTTTTTTCAGGTAAAGGAGGTTTCTGCTGGAGACGGAAAGGCGACATACCATTTTGAGATTGAGGATACCGGAATTGGTATGAAACCGGATTTTTTGGAAAAAATTTGGGATTCCTTTACACAGGAAAATAGCGGAAATTGCAATGGGTATAAGGGAACCGGATTGGGAATGGCTATTACAAAAAAACTGGTTGATTTGATGGGGGGGATTATCAAGGTAGCAAGCAAGCCGGGAGTTGGCAGTAAATTTACTGTGGAGGTAACATTTGATACAGGGATAATGTCTGGCATTGCAGAGAAAGAGAATAAAATGGAAAGCATACAGGAACGGAACGCCCATCTGGACGGCATGAAAGTCCTGTTAGTTGAAGATACCCCACTGAATATGGAAATTGCAAAATTTATGCTGGAAGATGAAGGGATTGAAGTAATGACGGCAGAAAATGGACAGATTGCTGTTAATATTTTTAATAATTCGCCTGAGAATACTTTTAATGCTGTGTTAATGGATGTGAGAATGCCTGTGATGGATGGTCTGACCGCTACAAAATCAATCCGGACATTGCCAAGGACTGACGCTGTAACAGTCCCAATAATAGCTATGACAGCAGACGCATATAGTGAAGATATAAGAAGGACAACTGATGCAGGAATGAATGCACATCTGACAAAACCTGTCAGTCAAGAGAAAATGCTCTCGACTTTGGAGAAATTTTATTCTGTATAAATAATAAGCTCTTTTGGATATATATTTCTTTTGGCATTTTGAAAGAGATTAAAAAGCAAAATGAAAAATGCTTAAAAGCATTTTGTAAAAGATTTTAAGCATTTTTATGTCAAACTTTCCTGATTATCCTCTGCATCTATAAATATCTGTATTTCGTTGTTGAGATAAAACAAACCCATCGGTGTCCGATGGGTTGCATGTTTCAAGCAGATTATCTATTGCCAGTGCATTTAGTACATGGTCTGTCCATGCTGTGTTTTTTAATCCTTTCTCTGCTTTGTTACAGTCAATCCGTAGAATGTAACCGTCAAATGTAGTAATGTCAATACTGTTGTGGTACATATTGTACCTTGCGTATATTAGATTCATTTTCTTTGTCCTTTCATAATTTTTACAAGCATATCAAATCAGTTCCCACGCCTTAATTGTTTTGTGTTATAATGTGTTATAGGTTTTTCTTTCCCTTAAAGTTTCCCTCATTAGGGTTCATAACAGCAAGAGGGAGAAAATAACATAAGGGAAAATCTAAGGGAATGCTCACCTTGCACAAATTTAATGTTTTCAGTAGTTAGAGCAGTTCATGAAAACAAAATATAAGAGTTATTAAATCCCTTAGATTTTGTGAAAATCCAATCGGAATTTATTATTGTCGGAGGTAAATATAATGAATGAATTGCAAACCTCTTTAACTCATTATCAGGTAAAAAAAGAAAACGGGGCTATTACAGTCCTTGCCAATAAACCTATTTGTGTTTGTGATCATTTTTGGGACTGCATGAATGAGGAATGGGTTTTTGCTGTTAAGTGTGACGATGGTCAAAGCCGGTATCACATCGACTATTTATTTTTGGATAATAATTTTGAGCTACTTAATGCACTTACTGAAGATAAAGGTGTAAATCCCCAGTTTTTGACAGCACAGGATAATACGGCTTGAGTGAGCCTTAGTTCAACCAGCACAGAGCGTGAGGGTGAAATTGTTCTTCCATTGCAAAATCGTTTTCGCATTACTAAAGAGATAGTACGCAAAGACCTTGGAATGGATGCGATATTCTGCCTAAATAATCAATGTTGCTCCTATCAAATTGATTTATTCAACCATAAAAAATATGATAAATTGTTTGTTTATCAGTTTGAAAAAAACGGATTATATAAAACAAGAAAACAGTATATTCTTGAAAATATATGGAATGGATATCCGACAGTTACCAGAGATAAATGTTTTGTTACTTGCGGAAAATGGAGCAACTCTCTTTGTACGATACATGTTTCGGAAATCGACGAGAACGGTAATATTCTTTCTGATTGGAAAAGTGAAGCAATTGCAGATATGAACAGTGTCTTTTTACTGTCATATTCAGATACAAAAATGGAATTTATTACTTTCCATGAAAATCATGTGGACTATCTTGTTTACAGTTTTGAAGGAATTTTATTGTCACGAAAAATAATATATCAAGTTGAAACTAATATTAATTTAATTGAAAAAACGCAAATCATGGGCGGAGTAAAAGCTGTTCACTGTGTGGTTTCGGGTGATGTTCAACATTTTGCAAAAAATGTTATGTTAGTGTTAGGAAATAATACTGTTGATGTTTATGAAGCAGAAGAAGGATATTTCCCTTCATTACTTGATGACAGTCATTTATTATTTGCTCCAATAAGCAGAATAGAGAATATTGCTTGTAGTTTCAAAATTGTGATAATCTGATACAACTTCCTGTTTTTTTTTGATTTTGTACTATTGTTTAGATATTTTGAAAGTGCATAACCAATAAAGAAAAAATGCTTATAAATCATGTTATAAAAGATTTCTAAGCATTTTTTGTTTTGTCAAATATCCAGATTATTTTCAGCATCTATAAATATCTGCATTTCGCTATTTAACGTGAGTTCGACAAAATAAAAATCCATAAGCAAGGTTCTATGGTATAATTTAACTGACAATTAAAAAAAT
>VSNJ01000189.1 GCA_009774235.1 Lachnospiraceae bacterium | reverse complement strand
AATTATATGTCTCTGGATTGAAAATATTTAAAGAGATATGGAAATAGTATTGCATTCTTATTTGTGTAAATAAGTGATAATTTAGAAATTATAATAGTTAATTTTGATAAGTTTTGTGCATAAGATATAATAATAAAGTTTGGGAGGTGCCATTATGGCAAAATCCTGCCAGGTAAATATCTGTATATCTAAAGATAGTATTCCACATGATACTTTAATTAAATTAATGCAAAAGATGCATATAGAAGCTGTAAAAGCTGTCCTTGAAAACAGCGGTTTGACAGACAGCCAGCTTTGCCAGCTATCAATGGAACTGCAAGGAGCTGGAAAAAATGAAAAATAAAAAAGAAAAAACAGTAATTGGTATTTATGCCCGTAAATCTAAATTTACAGGAAAGGGTGAATCAGTTGATAACCAGATAAAAGCATGTGAGGAATATGTAAGGACAAATTTTGTTAAAAATGGGGAAGAAAATATAAATATAGAAATTTACCAGGATGAAGGGATTTCTGGAAAAGACCTTGTTTCACGTCCAGGGATGATGAAGTTAATCTCAGATGCAGAACAGGGAAAAATACAGGCAGTTATCTGTTACCGTCTTGACCGTGTAAGCAGGAGTGTAAAAGATTTCTCAGAACTTGTTACCAGGCTCTCTGCTTGTGGAGCAGGTTTTATTTCTGTTAATGAGGCATTTGACACAAGGACACCAGTAGGAAGGGCAATGATGTATATTGCTTCTGTATTTGCACAGCTTGAAAGGGAAACTATTGCAGAGCGTATTACTGATAATATGTATGCACTTGCCAAGACAGGCAGATGGCTTGGAGGCAAGACACCTCTTGGATTTACAAGTCTTAAAATAGAAGAAATGGATGGAACAGGGAGAAAAAGAAGCAGGTACCAGCTGGAAGCTGTGGAAGAAGAACTGGATATGGTACGGTTTATTTATTGCAAGTATCTGGAACTTGGTTCTCTGGCCAGGACAGAAACTTATCTTTTAAATAATAATTACCATACAAGAAATGGAAAATACTATGGAAGGTATACTATTAAATCAATTCTTAGTAATCCTGTATATTGCGTGGCAGACGGAATAATTTATAAATATCTCCTAGAAAATGGTTATGGGGTTTATTCAGAAAAGGACATGTTTGATGGCAGCC
Source organism: Lachnospiraceae bacterium (assembly GCA_009774235.1). Taxonomy (GTDB): domain Bacteria; phylum Bacillota; class Clostridia; order Lachnospirales; family Lachnospiraceae; genus Butyribacter. Next base: position 6,037 of record VSNJ01000189.1, on the reverse strand, counting down.
ATGGGCTTACTGCTTATAATAAAATTAACTGCCAGCCAGGCAGTAAAAGGGTTAATAATGTGAAGGACTGGATTGTAGCGGTGGGGGAGCACAAAGGGGTTATTAATTCCCAGGACTGGATTAAAGCACAAGAAATTCTTAAAAGAAATTCTGGGAAAAGTTACCGTTATCCTAAGACAACATGTGCATTGCTTTCAGGTATTGTGCGTTGTGGCAGATGTGGTTCTTTTATGCGGCCTAAAAGTGGAAGGAAAACAGCTAATGGAGAGAAAAGGTATTATTACCAGTGTGAATGTAAGGAAAAAAGCAAGGGGAATTTATGCCAGATGCCAAATATTCCTGGAAATGTTTTAGATAAAATGACAGCTGCTGGAATATTTTCTTTAAAAGAAAAAGTAGTTAAAGATTATAGTTATCTGTATAAGACAATAGAGACATTTAGAAAAAGTTTAAACAGCCAGCCAGAAGATGCTTTAATCCTACGGCAGTTTAAGGATTGTAAACGCCAGGCTGGAACACTTATTGATGTATTAGCCAGAAGCAGCAGTAAAGAAACATCAGAAATTATATTAGAAAGAATAGATGAAATTACAAATACAATGGCAAAGCTTAAAGAGCAATATAATAAATTACAGGAAAATACAGTGGACTTTTCATGTGGTTTAAATGTTATGGATTTAATATATTTTAAACAGGAGATGTGGGAAAAGATTCCGCCAGCAAAGCAAAAAGATATACTTAAAATTATTATAAAAGAAATAATATGGGATGGAAAAAATGCAAGAATATATCTGTGTCCAGATGATAAATAATTAAAAGAATTTTAAATTAGATTTACAAATTTTTTTGTCCTGTATGTTGCCAATGATGGTGCTGTGGCAATGAACTGCTTATGATGATGCGCTCTGATAAAAAAGCATCAAGGGATATATATTTATATGATTCCATTGGTTCGGATAAGGAAGGTAATGAGATAAGCCTTATAGATATAATTGAGTATGAAGATGAAGATGTGGCAGAACGTGTTACAATGCAGGATAATATTGCAAAACTTGGCAAAATAATTGATAAGACATTAACTCCAAGGGAAAAGGATATTATTATTATGAGATATGGTTTAGGCGGCGGGGAAGAGAAAACACAAAGGGAAATAGCATTGAAATATGGAATATCACGTTCGTATGTATCAAGAATTGAAAAAAATGCATTAAACAAGCTTAAAAAATCATATGAAAGTGTTATATGATATTTAGATAAAAAGGGCAGGTTTTGTAAAAAAATATTATAAAAGTTTAAACCTTCTGCCAGTGCCTGCAGCATAGAAAAATATATATAAATTAATTTTATAAGGCTTGTGATGTAACAGAAAATATGATATTATTATCTGGTAACAGAAAAAGTTGTTATAAGGAATTATTAATTTGAATAAAGTATACGGTATAAATTGTATACACGATATGTGGAATAGTGCCATATATCGTGTTTTGTATGCTGGAAAGGAGTTTTGGAGCAGCATGTGCTGTTTCATTTCAGGTATAATGACATATATAGAAGAATATAAAGAGGGAAATAAGTTTTCTGGAATTTATCTTTGCAAAACAAAGCAAGTATTAAAAACAAAAGCAGGTAAAACATATTATTCATTAATATTACAGGATAAAACTGGAATAATAGATGGAAAAGTCTGGGAATTAAATAATGGCATAGAAGAATTTGAGGCTATGGATTTTATAATGGCAGATGGGATGGTTACATCATTCCAGGGAGCACGCCAGGTAAATATAAACAGAATAAGAAAAGCACAGGAGGGTGAATATAATCCTGCTGATTACATACCAGCATCTAAATATGGAATAGAAGAAATGTATAATGAACTGAAAGAAATAATAAAAACAATAAAAGACCCTTATCTTAGGAAACTTGCAGAAATGTGTTTTATTGATGATACAGAATTTGCCAATAAGTTTAAGTCACATTCTGCCGCAAAATCAATACACCATGGATTTATCGGAGGTCTTTTGCAGCATACTCTTGCAGTAGCCAGGATGTGCAGTTTTATGGCAGATAATTATAATATACTGGACAGGGATTTGCTTATAACGGCAGCAATATTCCATGATATAGGTAAAGTATATGAACTTTCATATTTTCCATCTAATGATTATACAGATGAAGGACAGCTGTTAGGACATATTTTTATAGGGGCAGAATTTATAGGTAATAAAATAAAAGAGATACCAGGATTTCCAAAAGTCCTTGCAACAGAGCTGCGCCATTGTATACTTGCACACCATGGTGAGCTTGAGTATGGTTCGCCTAAAAAGCCAGCTATGGCGGAGGCTATGGCTCTTGCGTTTGCTGATAATGCAGACGCAAGGCTTGAAACAATGACAGAGATATATGAAAAGGCCAGTCCTTCAACAGAATGGCTTGGATATAACAGGATTGTTGACTCAAATATACGCCAAAGCACAGGGTATGTTAAAAAGCGTAAATAACTGTTATATTGCAAGAAATATGCATGTAAAAAGACTAATTTTAGAAAGAAGAGAATAAGATGCCAGGTTATATTGGACAAAGCGGGACAGAAGATAAAAACGCGGCATTACAAAGTGAAAATAATATATTTACTTGTAAAAAAAATGATGAATTTATAATAGATATAGAAGATTTAGGAACAGATGGGGAAGGCATAGGCAAAATCCAAGGATATACTTTGTTTGTAAAAGATGCATTAACAGGTGACAAAGTGCGTGTAAAGATAATGAAAGCAAAGAAGAAATATGCTTATGCAAAACTTTTAGAAATAATAGAGCCATCAGAATGGCGTACAGAGCCAGCCTGTCCTGTAGCAAAGCAATGCGGGGGATGCCAGCTCCAGCATTGCAGTTATGAAAAGCAGCTTGAGTGGAAGAGAAAAAAAATCCAGGACTGTTTAAACAGGATTGGAGGTTTTACAGATATACAGACAGAGCCTGTTATAGGTATGGATATTCCATATTATTACAGGAACAAAGCACAATTTCCAGTGGGATATGACAAAGATGGCAATATTGTAACAGGGTTTTATGCAGGACGCACACATAGTATAATACCATTTAAAAACTGCCTTGTACAACATCCATGCAGCAGTGCAATTTTAGAGACTGTAACTAAATATATGGAAGAGAATAAAGTATCTGCATATAATGAAACTAACCATAAGGGAATAGTGCGCCATATACTTATAAGGACAGCACAGGCAACAGGTGAAGTAATGGTATGTCTTATAATCAATGCAGACAAGCTTCCGTATGCAGACAAGCTTGTTAAAATGCTTCTGGAATGTAGTCTTTCCCAGAAATCTGGTAATATTAATGGAATAAACAATAATTTTAATGAAAATTCCTTTATAAAAAGTATATGTATTAATATTAATAAAGAAAATACAAATGTTATATTAGGAAATAGCATAGAGGTTTTATATGGCACTCCTTATATTACGGATTATATAGGAGAAGTTGTATACCATATTTCCCCGCTTTCATTTTACCAGGTGAATTATGGACAGACCGTAAGATTATATGAAAAAGTTATGGAATTTGCAGATTTAAAAGGTGATGAAGTTGTATGGGACTTATATTGTGGGATAGGCACGATATCCCTGTTCCTTGCACAGAAAGCTGCTAAAGTATGTGGTGTTGAAATTGTACCACAAGCAGTAGATGATGCAAGGGAAAATGCAATTCTTAATAATATGGAAAATACAGAATTTTTTAATGGCGCTGCTGAAGAAATAGTGCCATTGCAATATGAAAAGAGTGGTGGAAAATTAAAAGCAGATATTGTTACTCTTGACCCTCCAAGAAAGGGATGTGATGAAAAACTGCTAAATACAGTTGTGAATATGGAACCTGCAAGGATTGTATATGTAAGCTGTGACCCAGCAACACTTGCAAGGGATTTAAAATATTTGTGCAATAAAGGATATGAAGTGGGGAAAGTACAGCCATATGATATGTTTGGACAAAGCTGCCACATAGAGACTGTGGTGTTGATACAAAGGAAAGATACTTAGAAATCCTTGAATTTACGCACTTTGTACAGTTTTTTAGTTTCAACAGTGTGGACAAAAACCACAAAGAAAAAGAATTTGTGATGAAGATAACTGTAGTGGTTGCGTTAGACCTCGGTTGTGGGAACACAAAAAGTTTTGAAAATGAAAGTGAATAATATGCGGTTATAATTAACTGGCAGATAACAGGGATATTTAAAATAAAGTATCCCTGTTTTTTTATATATTAAAACATTCAATTTATGTAATGTTTTTATTAATTATTTTTAGGAGGTTCAGTTTATGGACAATATTACAGCGTCAGGAGCAGAAAAAATACAAAAGGAAAATATTGCTTTTACCAGCAGTGCACATGGGAAATTCTACTATGAAAAATTAAAAGAAACAAGATGCCAGGATGTGTACCATAAGGCACTATGTTACTATCTTGGTATTTGTGATGATACCAGAAAGAATATTTATAATATTTATGATTTTAAGACAGGATGTATTAAGACGGGATGCCTGCATGAAGGCTGGCAGACCAGCGGGAGCATGAAGGTGGTGCGTATGGCATTTAACCTCTACTGCAATGGGACACCAAGTGTTTTTGATTATGGGGATAAAGAAGGACAGGTTAATGAGTGCAGGAAGCATACAGTGGAGGATTTGTTCTGCTGTATATATGCAAGTCCAATGAAATTGGACTTATATTTATTGGCAGGCAGTGCAGATACGTTATCCAGAGTATGCAGTATATAACAAAAACTGTATGCCATGCCGGGAAGGAAAGGTTAATGTTAAAAATCAGGCTGATGGGGACTAAGAACAGTATTAAGTGGTTCAGGAAGATTTTACAGAAAAATCCTAAACTGGAAGTTAAAGAATTTTCAGGTTTATTTCCAAATAAAGGGACAAATAAATTTTACAGGGCATATGCAGAAGTAGAGAAGAACAATATTAAAAGAAAACAGTAAAAAGAAAAGAGGAATTACCATGTGTAAAGTAATAGCAATAGCAAACCAGAAAGGCGGGGTGGCAAAAACCACAACTGCAGGGAATTTAGGCACAGGGCTGGCAAGGCAGGGGAAAAGGGTGCTGTTAATTGATGCAGATGCACAGGGAAGCCTGACAGCAAGCCTCGGGTATACAGAACCAGACAGGATTGGGGTTACACTTGCAACAGTTATGTCACATATTGTAAATGAAGATACATTTGATGCAGGCATGGGGATATTAAAACACGTGGAAGGTGTCTGCCTTCTTCCTGCAAACATTGAATTATCTGGTGTTGAAGTGTCACTTGTAAATATCATGGGGAGGGAAAATATTTTAAGGGAATATGTTTCCCTTGTGGCAGACAGGTATGACTATATACTGGTGGACTGCAGCCCGTCACTTGGGATGGTGACAATAAACGCACTTGTATGCGCAGACAGTGTGCTTATACCTGTACAGGCGGCATACCTGCCAGTAAAAGGGCTGGAACAGCTTATAAAAACCATAGGGAAAGTAAAAAGGCAGCTTAACAGCAGGCTGGAAATTGAAGGCATACTCCTTACAATGGTGGACAGCAGGACTAACTACGCAAGGGATATTTCAGGGCTGGTGCGTAAAACATACGGGGACAGTGTAAAGATTTTTGGAAACAGCATACCATTTTCTGTAAGGGCGGCAGAAATATCTGTGGAAGGCACAAGCATTTACCAGTATGCACCAGAAAGCAAGGTTGCACTGGCATATGAAGCACTGGTAAGGGAGGTGCTCCAGAATGGGTAACAGGGCAGCGCAGGACAGGAAACGTGTTGCAGACAGGATAAAAATGGCAGGTTTTAATGACCTGTTTGGAAGTATGGAAAAGCCAGACGGCATACAGGAGATACAGCTTAGTGAGCTGCATCCTTTCAAAAACCACCCTTTTAAGGTAAACATGGTGCGCCCGTAAACCGCTAATTTATTGGCGGTGCGGTCTAGTTAAAATACTCCCTTTAGCAAGGAGTAGGT
>VSNJ01000188.1 GCA_009774235.1 Lachnospiraceae bacterium | reverse complement strand
TACATATACCTTTAGCTGGAATAATTATTTTTTAATTACTTTTTGATTTTGGTTTTCCAGGATTATTGTTTGTAAGTACAGGCATAATATTCAAGGAAAAGACATCATTTTATAAGATGCTGTATATTACAAGAGGCAAAGTAATTACAGATTTATTATTTCTACTTGCAGGCTCTGCATTTATGCTGCTTGGCAGTTTTTTCTTTTTTATGTTTGCGGTTGCAGGCAATATTATTTCCTTTACAATTATTATAATTACTTATATATGACGTGGAACCTGCGTTATATTGCCATTTGCAGGATATAAAAATAACCAGAAAGTATGCCATTATGTGAAACAGGCATGAATACCACTTGTAAATTCTTGTATTTTATAAGATTGCTGTGTATAATATTAGCAGGTGATGGAAGAATAACAAGTATTATTAACCTGGGGGATATTATGAGGATATTAGTTATTTTTACAGGAGGGACAATAGGAAGTACAGAAAATGGAAGTTATGTGTCACCTGATAAAGAAAAACCATACAAACTTATAAATATGTATAAAAAACTTGCCATTAAAAATAAGGGCAGCAGTAGTGTTATATTTGATATATTAACCCCATACCAGGCACTTAGCGAAAATATTAACTGCAATAATTTCAGGATACTTTCAGAATGTCTGGAAAAAGTAGATGAAAATGCCTATGATGGGGTAATAATAACACATGGCACAGATACCTTACAATATACAGCAGCATTTACAGGTTATATAATGGCAGGGGCACAGATACCAATAGTGCTGGTATCAGCAAATTATGTACTTGAGGATGTCCGTTCAAATGGTGTGGATAATTTTTATTATGCTGTAGAATTTATATGCCATAAGAAGGGCAGGGGAGCATTTGTTTCATACCGTAATATTGGGGATTATCCTAAAATCCACCGTGCGGCAAGACTGGTTATGCACCAGGCATATAGTGATAGTATATATAGCATATGTGATTCATATTATGGATATTTTGATAAAGAAAAGTTTATTTATAATAATAAATATTATCTTAATGATAATATTAAATATAATGGGACAAAAATGTTTAATGTACCATCTGGAAGCTGGCAGTCAGGAATAATGGAAGTACATCCATATCCTGGAATGGAATATATGCTGCCAAAGAATGGTATAAAAGCGGTGCTTCATTACACATACCATTCAGGGACTATATGCAGTACTACACCTGGGTTAAAAGAGTTTGCAGAATATACAAAGTCCAGAGGAATACCTGTGTTTATAACAGGTGCAGGGCTTGGGGCAGATTATGAAAGTGTAGGATGTTATAAGGATTTTGGGTTTTATGTACTGCCAGCAGCGTCACCAGAAGCAATGTACATTAAATTGTGGCTGTGTATTATAAATAATGAGGATACAGCTGGCATAGCAGAAATAATGCAGGTTCCAGTAGCAGATGATATATATGTGTAATATACAATAATAAGATTGGAGAGTGGGGCAATGGATAAAATAAAGTTTTATCTTCCAGATTTTTATAATAAATTTGCTTTAAACCAGTTAATTATAAATATGATGAAAGAATATCCTGAGTGTTTTTATGATAATATAGAAATAGGCGCTGTATATGGATGTTTCCCAGGTTCATTGTGGAATGGCGGCAGGGTATGTCCTGGATATACACGTAAAGAACAGGTTTTAGGTGTGTTAAAGGATTATAATGATAATGGCATACCATGCAGGTTTACATTTACTAACTCACTGTTAGAAGAAAAACATTTGTATGATACATTCTGCAATATGTGTCTTAAACTTGCAGATAATGGAATGAATGAAGTCCTGGTTAATTCACCACTTCTTGAAGAATATATACGCAGTAATTACCCTGGATATAAAATAATACTTTCTACAACAAGGGAAATTAAGGAGATTGAAGAAATTGAAAAGCAGGCATTAAAAGACTATTATATTATAGTGCTTGATAAATCATTTAATAATACAGATAAACTAGAACAGCTTAAAGATAAAGATAAATATGAAATACTTGTGGACTCATTTTGTATGGATTTATGTCCAAACAGTACCAGCCATTACAAGGAAGTTTCAAGGGCACAGCTGGAGTTTGATAGTGCTGTATTTCCTTCATGCCGTGCAATAAACAGGGATTTTTATGAGTTTTTAATTAATGAAACTTTTATTACAGTTGAAGATATATATGGAAAATATTATGAAATGGGATATAATAAATTTAAGCTTGACGGACGTGCATTCAATGTGTACACAGTAATGGAAAGTTATATGTACTATCTTGTAAAACCTGTGCACAGGGACAGGGTAAGGCTTTCTGTTATAAAAGCCTTAGACCGTCTGGAGTAACAGGGCATGTAATAAAAGTAAAAGCTGGAAGGGCGGAAATTGTTGTGGCAAAAGAATTAAAGACTAACGCTATGAGGATATTAGATAAAAATAAGATTGAATATGAATTAAATACATATGAATGTGATAATTTTACAGATGGGAAATCTATAGCAGACATGCTTGGGCAGGATTATAATATTTCATTTAAAACGCTTGTAGCTGTTGGAAAAAGTAAGCAGTATTATGTATTTGTAATTCCAGTTGTAGAGGAGCTGGACTTAAAGCAGGCGGCAAAGACAGCAGGTGAGAAGAATATTGTACTGCTTCATGTTAAAGATATTAACCAGGTTACAGGTTATATAAGGGGAGGATGCACACCTATAGGCATGAAGAAACAATATCCTTCATTTATCCACATTAGTGCAAAAGACTATGATAAGATAATTATAAGCGGAGGCAGGCTTGGGACACAGATTATAATTAACCCAGATGACCTTGTGAAGGTTACAAACGGGAAATATGCAGATATAATCATACATTGATATTAACAGGAATGGAGGATTATTTAATGAAAGAACGTGAACATGTCAGGGGATGGAAGAAACAGACTAATAATAAGTTTTTAAATATGTATGAGGCAGAAGCAGTAGATGCCAATGGCAATACATTTTCGTATTACTTTGCTACAAGGAGGGAAGATGGGCAGCTTATGTGCCAGACAGGCAAGTTGTGGGCAGAAGGTGCTGTATTTTATGCACTTCTTAAAGAAGACCCTTCTAAAATAGTGCTTGTAAGGCAGTACAGGTATCCAGTAAATGATTATGTATTTGAACTGCCTGCTGGGCTGGTTGACAAGGGGGAGACAGCATGGGAAACAGCAGTAAGGGAAATTAAAGAAGAAACAGGACTGGATTTTGAGCCATATACAGATTATCCTGATTGCCTGAAAAGGCCATTTATACAGAGCCAGGGTATGTCTGATGAATGTGATATAACAGTATATGGTTATGCGTCAGGGACACCTTCACTTGAAGGCAATGAAGCAACAGAAGATATAGAAGTTATTATTGCAGGCAAGGAAGAAGTGAAAGAGATACTTTCTGAAAAACTTGTTACTATGAGGACATATTACCTGCTTATGCAGTTTTTAAAAAGTGACCCTAGCAACCCATTTGAATTTCTAAATATATAAATAGCATAAGAATGGAGGGCTGAATATGAAGGTGGCCTGGAAAAGAGCATTGGCTATGGCAGCAGTAATTTCTATAACAGCCAGTGCAGCAGGATGCAGCCACAAACAGGAAAAAACTCCAAAGCCAAAGCCACAGGCAACAGCTGTTGTTGATAATGGAAATACAGATGCAAAAGGTAAAGGGGAAGGACAGGCTGATGTACCTCTTGTTATAGGCTGTAATAAATTAGATGGGAAATTTAACCCTTTTATTGCAAAAAGTGAAGATGACCAGCAAGCATCAGGTTTAACACAGATTTACCTGCTGGAAAATGACCGCAATGGAAATGTTGTATGTAATGGGATTGATGGTGAGATAAGAGCATATAATAACAGGGATTATACCTATTATGGACCTGCTGATGTAAAAATTACCTATAATAAGAAAAAAGATGAAACAGTATACAAAATAACTTTGCGTGATGACCTTAAGTTTAGTGATGGTGAACCTGTTACAATAGATGATGTGCTGTTTACTATTTATGTTTTATGTGATAAAAGCTATAAAGGCACTTACAGTCTTGGCAGACAGGATATCAGGGGATTGTCAGAATACCAGAAAAATAAGAAAGTAAAAAGTATTGCTGGTATAAAGCGCATTGATAATTATACAATGTCTGTTACAACAAATGGATTTGATATATCTATGGTACAGTCATTAAGGATACCAATATGCCCTCTGCATTATTATGGAAATAAACAAAAATATCATTATAACAGGAATAAATTTGGCTTTAAAAAGGGTGATGCATTATCAGTGTGTGGCAATAAGAAGCCACCAATAGGTGCAGGGGCATATAGGTTTGTAAAGTATGAGAACGGAATTGTATATTATGCTTCCAATGAGCTTTATTATAAGGGCTGCCCTAAAATTGCCTATTTACAGCTTAAAGAAATGGAAGATATTTTAAATGCTGCACAGGAAAAAATTAATAAAGCTATAGAAGAAGAACAGGCACAAGGGATAAATTATAATAATGATACACAGCCAGAAAGCACAGTAAAACCATCCAGTGTACCAGAAGGCACTATTAACCATAATCCAGAAGCACTTGAAATGACAGAAGGCACGGTTGACATTATTAATACAGAATTATCAGAAGAAAACCTTTTCTGGCTGGCATATGCCAACTCAAATGGTGAAATATCAGGTAATAAAATTGCCACAAGTTTTGTACCAGAAGGAGTATACCAGTATATAGGTATAAATGCAGGGAATGTAAAGGCAGGCAGGAATATTTACAGTAAGGAGTCTAGAAATTTAAGAAAGGCATTTGCAACTGCATTTAGCGCATTTAAAGATGAATTATATAATAGTTATACAGAATATGCAAGATTAATACAATATCCCTTATGGCTTCCATATACTAATGGAAAAGAAGAGGAAATGCCATTTTATAATAAAGATATAAATGGAAATGTAATATATAAAGAAGATGCAGATGATATAGAGAAGTATGAAAATGTAAAGGAAGCTGTGCTTTCATATCTTGAGGCAGCAGGTTATACAATAAATGGTATGTCAGTGACAGAAGCGCCAGATGGAGCAGAGAAGTCATATACTTTAATACTTGATGGCGGAAGCAGCAGCCCTTTATACCAGATGGCGTCTAAAACAGCAGCATTATTTAAAGATATTGGCATGGAACTTAAAATTACTGATATACAGAAAGAAAATCCATCAGGAAAAAAGCCAGGAAATAAAAAAAGGGTGCCAGCGGATTTATGGTCTGGTGAGTCCAGGGGTAATGCTGGCGGCAGCCTGTATAACCAATATATAAATAATAACTGGTTTGGGCTTTCCAGGTCTGGCATAAGCAAGCTGTTAAAGCATGCAGATAGTACTGTAAGAGAGTCAGGACGCCAGAAACGTTACATGGATTGTTACAAAAATATATGGAATCTGGCAGCAGAAGTCCCATTAAATGAATTACAGTCAATAGATTTATATAGTTCAGCCCGTATTGATATTGATACAATGCCAAAGGATGTAACTGTATATTATAACTGGTTTGATGAGATAGAAGATATTGAGATGAAATAATATTAAAAGGGCTGCCGCATTAAGAATGAAATATACAAGATATATTATTCTGGTAAAATAAATTTTCTGTATCTTGTATAAGACTTTCTTAATGCGGCAGCCCTCTTTTGATATTACCAGGAAACTGATGTAATCTTAAAGCGTAAGCAAGGACGTCTGCTTTTTATAAAAGATAAGTATAAATCATATAATAATGGCAAATGCTTCCTCCAAGTACAAACAGGTGGAAGATTTCATGTGAGCCAAAATTTTTATGAAGGTTATTGAAGACAGGAAGTTTCAATGCATATATAATACCACCTATAGTATATATAACACCACCTGCAAAAAGCCATGCAAAGGCTGTAGAAGATATTGCTGTAAAAAGTGGTTTAAATGCAAATATACAAAGCCATCCCATTAAAATATATATTGTGGAATTAAGCCATTTTGGTGAATTAATCCAGAATACAGTAAGTATAAACCCACATACAGTAAGGCTCCATATAAGAATAAGGAGAGGGATGCCAGATGGCTTAGGTAACGCAAGAAGGCATATAGGTGTATAAGTTCCTGCTATAAGAAAATAAATCATTATATGGTCAAATTTCTGTAAAATGCATGTTATGGTTTCCGAAGCGTATATGCTATGGTACAATGTACTTGCGAGATACAAAAGTGCCATGCTTGAAATAAATACTGCTGTTGCAATAACAGGAAGATGTGTCCCGTTTCCAGAAGCTTTGTACAGGATTGGCACAGCCCCGGCAACAGAGAGAAGAATTCCTATAAGGTGTGTTATTGCACTGCCTGGTTCTTTCAGAAAGCTTTTATGCACTGGTGGTTCTTCTTCTGTTATAACAGACCCATGTGTTGAAACTGAAATAGTACCATCAGCATTGGTGTATATAGATGGTGCTGCTACGCCAGCATGGTCTGGCATATGTTTTTTTTGTTTATTTACTGGTTTTGAAATTGCTGTCATATGATTACCTCCTTGTAAAGTGAACTGGTTTAAAAATTTTCCATTTATTAAAGAATTATTCCTTAGGTATCCATATGTATATGATATGATACTTAATAAGAAATTATTAGCTATATGTATATTATATAGGGGGGAATAAAATGACATGTAGTTTTGAAAACTATGTATTATATATTATAATACACTAATACCAGGTATAATGCAAGTAAAAAAGAGGGATATAATAACATATTTTGTGGGCAAAATGCATAAATACAGTAAACTGAAGGCAACAAGCTTTATAAACTTCTGGTATAACATTTATAGAAAGGATAGAGGAATGGATTTAAAAATTGGAGATGTAATAAAAATGAAGAAACAGCATCCATGTGGAAATAATGCATGGGAAATAATGCGGACAGGTATGGATATACGTCTTAAGTGCGGCGGATGTGGCCACCAGGTTATGCTTCCAAGGAAACAGGTTGAGAAAAGTTTCAGGGGGTTTATAGAAAAGCAGGATGAACAAGATGATAATATTAATAGCCAGATATAATTTCTAGCTATTTATAACTGTGAACAATAATAAAACAAATAAATACAAATCTTATAAACTTCAATTAGTCTTTTGAAAATATTATAAAAAACATGCTATACTTTAGCAAGAACCGGGTCAAGAAGTTGTC
>VSNJ01000187.1 GCA_009774235.1 Lachnospiraceae bacterium | reverse complement strand
TGATAACGTTCTCTGCAAACCAGATTTATCTAAAATAGTAAAAATGATACAATAATTTGTGCAATATTTAATTTCCATACACTCTTAATAAATACATAAAACGGAGGTAACTTATGCCAGCAGCAAGTATTTTAATTAAACCAGCATCTTCTAATTGTAATATTAACTGTAAATACTGTTTTTATAAATGTTTAAGCAGCAGCCGCAGTGAATACAGCAAAGGATTTATGACAGATGATACTTTAGAACAGCTTGTAATTAATGCCATCAGCTATGCAGATGAATTTCTAAGCTTTGCTTTCCAGGGAGGAGAACCTTTACTGGCTGGCACCAGTTTCTTTTACAAAGTCCTTAAATTACAGAAAAAATACAATACAAAAGGGCTTCATATAGAAAATACAATACAAACAAATGGTACTCTTATTAATGAAGAATGGGCAGAGTTCCTGGCAGAAAACAATTTTCTTACAGGTCTTTCACTTGATGGTCCTAAGAAAATCCATGACAAATACCGCAAGACAACAGACAACAATGGTACATTTGAAGATGTAATGCATGCTGCCAGCCTTCTTAAACAATATAATGCAGATTTTAATATTCTAAGTGTTATCACAAATGACACAGCACAAAAAGCATCTTATCTTTATAAATTTTATAAAAGCCATGGATTTGAATATATACAGATTGTTCCATGTATGGATGAAGCTGGCAGGGATACCATAGAAAACACTGGCTTTGCTGTTGATGCAGAACTATATGGTAAATTCTTATGTGAATTTTTTGACTTGTGGTATACAGACTTTATTGCAGGCAGCAATATGGATATACGTATGTTTTCTAACCTTGCACAGATGGCAGCAGGTTATGCTGCTGAACAATGTGGCATGAATGGTTTCTGCCATTGCTACTTTGCAACAGAGGGAGATGGCAGTGTTTACCCATGTGATTTCTATTGTACAGATAACTGGAAACTTGGAAATGTTAAAGACGGCTTTGATAAGCTGTCTGCTTCTGAAAAAGCAGGTTTATTTATAGAAAGTTCCAGATACCAGGCTGAAGAATGTAAAGAATGTCCATATTACAGGCTTTGCAGAGGCGGTTGCCGCAGGTGGAGGGAACCATTTACAAATGGACTGCCTGGAATAAATTCTTTATGTAAAGCATATAAAATATTCTTTAAACACACAGAAAAACGCATTTACAAACTTGGACAACTAATTAAATACAGAACCCAGCCACAAGCTTATAAATACGGAGGCATATTATGTCAATAAATAAAATAGCACAAATGGCAGGTGTATCGCCATCTACAGTATCACGTGTACTTAACAACCCAAATTACCGCTGTTCTTCTGAGGAAACAAGGGATAAAATATGGAAAGCTGCAATGGAATTAAATTATACTCCAAATGAGGCAGCAAGAAGTCTAAAACTTGGGAAAAAGGCAAAAGAAGAAAATAAAACTTATTATATTAATGTACTTATGACGCGTATGGACGAATCAAGGACAGACCCTTTCTTTTCAGAATTATTGCGTGTAATTGAAAGTGAAATACATAAACATTTCTGTATATTGTCAAAAGTATGGTATATGCCTGTCTTTTCAGATGACAGGAAATGCAGCAATATAAACCTGGATTCAATAATTAATTCTATGTATGAAGAAGCTGGCAGAAAATGTGATGGTCTTGTTATAGTTGGAAAGTGTAACAGCATTGCACTAAAAAAACTTAATTCAAAATATAAAAGTGTTGTATCAGTAAACCGTAATTCTACAAATTATGAGGTTGATGAACTTCTATGTGATGGATATAAAGTTGCATCTACAGCAGTGGAGTATCTTATAAGCCTTGGACATAAAAACATAGGCTATGCAGGTGAATGCCAGAATGAAGCAAGATACCATGGTTTTACTGAAACATTAAAGAAAAATGGCATACAACTAAATCCTGCATATATTATTGAAACAAAACAGACAGAAGCAGAAGGATATGAAGTAATGGAAAATTTCTTAAATTCCAGGAACTGCCCTACAGGAATTTATTGTGCAAATGATATAACTGCTATTGGTATGTTAAAATCACTAAGCAGGCATAAAAACCTTCCTTTAATACCATCTGTTATATCAAGTGATGATATTGAAGAAGCTGGAAACTGCAGGCCTATGCTTACTACAGTAAGACTTCCCAAAGAAGAAATGGGGAAATTTGCATTATATTTACTAACAGACCGTATGAAAGGCGGCCATTCAAGCATAGTACGCATGGAATTAGAAGGTAAGCTTGTAATAAGGGAAAGCTGTTCTAAATTTATTACAGATTCTTTTAATTAAACATAAAGCTAAAGCGGGGAGTTAATATCTTTTCCACTTTAGCTTTAATCAGCACACTTTTATTTTATTACTTTACACTTCCTTGTACAATTCTTGTTTCATAACCTTTTCCAAACAAAGTTTTACCTACTGCTTCAGCTTTATCATAATCATCATAAACACCATGGTATACACTGTAATATTCATTATTTGGCACTATTACACTGTTGTACCCGTCAGCCTGCATATTTTTTGCAAGGTTCTTTGCATTGTCATAATGCCTGAACAAGCCAGTCTCAATCCAGTAGCCATTTAATTCATTTCTTTCAATATCAGCACCACTTACTGTATCAATTATCCCGTTAGCTATTGCCTGTGCTACCTCTGGAAATTTCAAATCAAAAATATTATTATCAGCCTCAGTATTTATAAAGCCTGCCTCAACAAGCGCCGCAGGCATCTTTGTACGCCTGAGGACTGCTAAATTCTTCCGTTCTTCTACACCAATATTTTTAAATCCAACTTTTTCAAGTTCCTTGTTTATATTTTCTGCAAAAACAGCAGGTATTCCACTATTTTCATACACAAGCGTCTGTACACCTGAATACATATTAGGTGATGTACTTGAATTCCTGTGGATTGATATAAAATAATCAGCATCACTTTCATTAGCAAGCTGCGCTTTTTGTGCAGGGCTCTGGTAAATATCTGTAGTTCTTGTATAAAGCACATTTACCCCCCTGTTTTCAAGAATATTTCCAACAGCCAGGGTAAGGTTTAATGTATCATCCTTTTCCCTTCTTCCCTCAAATGAAGCGCCATTGTCATATCCTCCATGTCCGGCATCAAGCATAACTGTTGCCATATAACCCCTCCAGTTATATTATTCCTGATATTATATGACAGAATTATAAAAAGTTGAATATTAATTTGCCTGCTTTAGATAAAAAAATATAATTTAATTAATAATATATATTAAACAAAGTGGTGTTATATAATTATTGGTTGTACTACTATTCTATCCAAACAGTTTTTAGAGTTCACATTCTTGCCAAATACTGTTTATTACTAGGGCGTGTTTGAAAAATACCTGTTTTCCGTCAATATGCTGAAAAACATCAATTAATGCATAAAAAATGACACTTTTTTTGCATATAACAGAGAAATTACCCGTATTATTAGTTTAAATAGGAAATTATTTACAATACTTTTGTGCATTTTTTAATTTTCAGACACGTCTTAAGCAGATAAAAGTAAAAACTCTGTCCGCTTTTTTGTTGTTTAAAAGGAACTAGCAAAATAAAAACACAGACCAGCCTGCCCAGTATAAAAAACTATTATATCTTGTCTATCTTAATTTAACAGTTTTTAATGATATATTTATTTCCAATCCATTTTATCTGTTGTTTACTGTTTCTGGATAAAGGTCATGGTGTGTCAGCCGTTCCCAGGCAACTTGTTCCCACTTTGTTCCTGGCCTGCCATAATTACAGTATGGGTCAATGGAAATACCGCCCCTTGGCAGAAACTTTCCCCACACCTCAATATAAGCAGGTGACATAAGCTGTACCAGGTCATTCATAATTATATTAACGCAATCCTCGTGAAAATCTCCATGATTCCGGAAACTAAATAAATACAGCTTTAATGATTTACTCTCAACCATAAGTTCTCTTGGGACATAGGAAATATATAACGTTGCAAAATCTGGCTGCCCTGTAATTGGGCAAAGACTGGTAAACTCAGGGCAGTTAAACTTAACAAAATAGTCACGGCCAGGATGCTTGTTGGGAAATGTCTCAAGAATACATGGAGTATAATCTGACGCATATTGTGTATGCTGGTTTCCAAGCAAAGTTATGTTTCCTTTCTCATAATCATTTCTTCCGTTCATATGTCCTTCCTTTCATTGCTGGATCTTCTATTCCGTTTGCTGCAAATGCCGCAGCACGGTCACGGCATGTACCACAAACACCACATGGCATTTCTCCACCCTCATAGCAGCTCCATGTTAATCCATATGGAACTCCAATAATAAGCCCCTTTTTTATAATTTGTGCTTTATTCATTTTAACAAATGGAGCTTCAATCCTCAGTTGCTGCCCGCTTCCTAAATAAACAGCACGGTTCATGGCAGCATTAAATGCATCGCTGCAATCAGGGTAAGCATTACCTGCTGCATCATCGCTGTGTGCTCCGTAATAGATTACCTCACATCCATGTGACAGCGCAATACTTGATGCAGATGCAAGAAAAAGCCCATTCCGGAAAGGGACATATGTAGACACTGGCTTACCCTCTGTATGAGCCAGCTGGTCCGCATAGCTTTCTTTCGGAATTTCATTAGCAGAACCAGATAAAAGTGCACAATTGGAATCTGCAAAAACCAGCGCAAGATTCAGCTTTTTGACAGTAACACCATAATATTCCCCTATTTTTTCCGCTGCTGCAAGTTCCTTATCATGGGTTTGCCCATAAAAAACAGAAAGTGCAAGAACTTCTGCTGCACCATATTTTTCAACCGCCAATCCGAGACAGGTTGTACTGTCAACCCCTCCGCTGAAAAGAACCAATGCTTTCATTTATTTTTCCTCCAGTAAATTTTGTAACTCTGTGTTGGTTTTAAACGCTCCACAAAATGTTTTTGTCACTGTCCTCGCCGAAACATTTTTAATTCCACGCGCCGTCATACAGCTATGTGAACCACTTATCAGGACACCAACATCTGGTGAACCCGTAGCTTCTGATATTATTTCTGCAATATCATGCCCCAGACGTTCCTGTAGCTGAAGCCTTTTTGCTGCCATATCACAAATCCGGGCAATTTTGCTAAGACCAAGTACACGTCCATAAGGGATATAAGCTACACTGACATGCATATCATACATTAGCGCCATATGATGCTCACAATAGCTGAACACACTAATATCCCGCATCACAACAACAGAGCCTGCCTGCTCCATGTCATCAGACGCAAAGGTTTTTCCAAACATTTCTGCAATTTCATGGTTTGAATACTTTGTTCCCTCAAATACTTCCTCATACATTTTTGCGACCCGGCGTGGTGTTTCGCGAAGCCCTTCCCGGTCTGGGTCTTCGCCAATTGCTTTTAAAATCCCACGCACATGGTATTCAACCGCTTTTGTATCCATAATTATGAACACACCTTTCTAATTTGAAAATTAAACTCCACGCTGTTCCGGATTCCAGATATATTTATGTAATTGCAGCTGCAGTTTCACTTTATTCAGCATATGCTCCTTCATAAAAGATACAACCGTATCTGGATGAATTTTACCAAATACCGGACTAAAGTAAACACAACAGCGTGCAGTAAGACCAAATGTACGGATAACCTCTGCTGCACGGTTTAAATCCATAATATCACTGACAACAAATTTTATGGTATCTTTTTCTGTCAGATAAGAGAAATTTTCTAAACACATAAATTTCTCCATTCCGCTCCCTGGCAGTTTATAATCCATAGTAATACTTGTATTTGCTGGAAATGGTGTTAAAGTTTTCAATGGCACGCTTCCGTTGGTCTCAATTTCAATATCCAGTCCAAGCGCATCCAGACTAGCAATCAAAGTTCCAATATTCTTCTGCAAAAGAGGTTCTCCACCTGTAAGCGTAACATTTTGAACGCCTGTAGACATTACATAACTGGTAATCTGCCTGGTTGTCATTACCTCTGCATCTACATCATCAGAATTAGCCCAGCGTGTATCACAAAAACTGCATTGCAAGTTACATTTACAAAACCGTAAAAAAACCGCAAGTTCACCTGCACGCCTGCCTTCACCGTTAATACTGACAAATCTTTCTGCTACTGGTAAGCTGTGCATAATCATACCTCATAAACTGCGCAGTTATCTGGTGTTTCATAAACTGTTACCCTGTAAACTGGCAGGTCTTTCTCTCTTAATTTTTCATAAAAACAGCGGGCAAAATTTTCTGCGGTAGGACGGAAATCCATCGGTACCAAGTGGAAATTTTCTGATAAAAGTGCTGCTTCTGTGTCTGGTTTTAATGAATTTTTTTCATATATCAATGCATGGTCAAAGCTATCAGCAAGATTCCGGACAGCCCGCTTCAAATCACCAAAATCTATAAGCATACCCCTGCAGCTTCCATCATCCTGTAAATGACTGCTTGAAAATTCTGCTTCAATTACCCAGTGGTGTCCATGCAGATTGGCGCATTTTCCTTTATATCCATGCAAAAAATGTGCGCTGTCAAATGACGCAGATGTTTTTAAAAAATACATAGCTTCTTCCCTCTTTATCCAGTCTGCACCATAAAAAACCAGGTACCAGTACATACACTTTAGCACCCTTTAGAATTACATCAATTTCCCGCAAAGTAAAAAGCAGCCGGTAAAAACTGGCTGCATCTGGCATAACAATATTCTCGTAAATATTTTTACTAGATGCCCTGGTTTTGTTTTTTGATAGGATGGCGCAAACGAACTATCATTATTTATTTCCAATTATTTTATCATGGCATGCTGTATATGTCAAATTTCTTACCAAATTTTGATAGTGTAACTTTACTTGGGTATATGACAGTCTGGAGAGTGTATGTTAAGTCTTTCCGGGCATAGCAATACCGCCCACCACACGCTGTTTTTTTACATGGTGGGCGTTTGCCTTAAAACCCTATGAAATGGTACAAAGCCAATGGATTGCCATTTTTCCTTGCAAGCTTACCGGCTCTGTACTGGTATATCTGTTTTTGAGAAATTTACATATATTTATACCTACAATAAAATGCTATTGTAAATATGCATCCTTCACTTCCTGCTCCGTCAATTGTCCGCTTTCAACAGCTTCTTTAACTGCCTGCTCTAATTCCTCTTTCGTAGAATAATCACCCAAATGGATTGACTTTCATGAGGTAAGCACAGTCTGCCATCAGCTTCGGCAGAACCATACTCCCTCCAGAACCGTACTTACACCTCTCGATG
>VSNJ01000186.1 GCA_009774235.1 Lachnospiraceae bacterium | reverse complement strand
ACATATGACCGTGTACAATATACCTCTGCATATGGTACTCTTGCAAGCAACTCTGGTATTCCTTCTATTTTATGGGATAACCACAAATTTGATTATGGACAAGAGAACTATGGCCTTTTGGACCGTTATACTTGCACATTCCGTTTTCCTGAAATCGCAAAAGCACTTGTTGATGCATATGGTGGCAATGGCGGAGAAACAGGTGATCCTTATAAATCTTTATACTGGAGCGAAACAGGCAGCTCTGCTTCTGGCTGGGGCCAGGCTGTTTCTGTAATGACAGAGAAAAATGGTGGTACTTTTAAAGGCAGTGATATTACAAGAGGTGGTTACTTCTATGTAGAGTATGATGGGACACAAGGCGGGGTAGAATTTATCTTACAGAATTTTGATTCAAAAAAATGGGCAAAAGTAACAAGTAGTGAGAGTGGTTCTGCTAATGGACACTACTATGCAAAATTCTCATATGATAACTGCGTAGCCGCTTTTGGCACAGATAATTTTAATGATATGCTGGATCAAATCCATGTAGGTGCAACAGATAATTGGATTAATGTTTACTCTGTGTGTTACTGTTATCCAAACTAATGTATTTGATAAAATCATGTGCATAATTTATATTCCATACATTGTATATATGTACTAGCAACCTGTTTTTTAAATTGCTATGTAATACACTCATATATATGATACTTATATAAAATAAGGATTGTTGTTTTAAGGAGATAAGAAATAAAAATTTTATGCAATCTATACAAAATACAGCAGTCCTATAACAAAACAGTCCAGGCTAATGGCATGTCCACTGATAAAAATGTCATTGGTTTGGATTGTTTTTTATTTTATTAATGGATAAAATACCCAGCGTTAATAGAAAAGAAGTTTTATTTTATAAAATTTTGTATATATTAACTTGTACTTGTTCAACTGCCAGGTGAACTATTGTATTATATTCCCTTATTGCGTTATTGCAGTAATTATATGATTATATTAAGATAAACTAAATACATTACAGTATTTAATTTACCAGTAAAGGAGAGGTATAATAAAGATGGACAATCTGAAAACAGGGGATATAATATGTAAAAGATGTAAGAAACTGGGATTAACACAGAACCAGCTTGCTAAATTTCTAAATATATCATTCCAGGCAGTTTCAAAATGGGAAAATGGCACAGCATACCCTGATATAGAAATGCTTCCAAAATTAGCCACAGTCCTTGATACAACAGTTGATGCACTGCTTGGTTATGGAAGTGTAGTAACAGATTATGATAAGCGTTACAATACCGAAGGATACTATTGGGGACTTACGCCTAACCATATCTGTTATGATATAATGAAAATTTTTCCGCCCGTCAAGCCTTACCGTATACTGGATATTGGCTGTGGCGAAGGAAAGGATTCAGTTTTCTTTGCCAAATGCGGCTATTCTGTTACCACATTTGATATATCTGGACAAGGAATTGAAAAAGCAAAAAGGCTTGCAGAGTACAATAAAGTTGATGTCAGGTTTTTTAAGGCAGACCTTTTTGACTACCGTCCTGATATAGAATATGATATTATATTTAGCAGCGGGGTTCTTCATTTTATTTCACAAACTGAGAGAAAAGAGTTGTGTGACAGTTTAAAAACACATACCACAGATAATGGTATAAACGCCCTTAATGTATTTGTAAAAAAGCCTTTTATAACACGTGCACCAGACAGCACAAGGGATGAAGAAAAAAGACATCCATGGTATTCAGGAGAGCTATTTGGATATTACCATGACTGGTTGTTCCATACATGCAGGGAAGAAGTATTTGACTGTAACAGCGGTGGTACACTCCATAAGCATTGTATGGATACAATTATTGCACAGAAAATAGAATATGTAAATTAATATGCTTTCAGAAGATGGTGAGCTTGCCAAGAGAAGAAAAACTTTAATAAAAGGGGTAAAACTTTGTTTTGCCCCTTTTTAGTATTTCAAAGCTCAAATATTAGTAAGTTTAGTTTGGTTTTTGTTAAAATTGCATTATTTTAAGTATAAATATAAATAATTTTAGGTAAATAATTGACATTAATTAAAGTTTATGTTAGTATAATATTACTTAAAATTATCGTATAAAGAAGTTAAGACAGAAAAGTATTAAAACAGAAAAGTATTAAAACAGGTTATGCATATTGTCCATACATGGATAAAGGAAAGGAGGAAATAATTAAAAAACAATTATAATGTAAAATGATATTGGGAAATTTAGAGTGAAAAATGATTACAGGGCAGTAAAAAGCATTGTCCAGCAATTATTACAATTTCACTCCACTATTTGTACCGCCAGCTATGGCGGAGGAATGGAGATTATTATGAGAAAAAGATTTTGGAAAAAACAATGGATTGCCATTGCACTTGCATCTTCAATAGCTGTTTCAACAGTAAACATGCCAGCAGGCCAGGGCAGCTTTGTACAGGCAGCAGAAAGTGAAAATATATTTTATTCAAATGACAAAGAATATACAACAGAAAAATTAACAATTCCAGAAGAAGACTGGGGAGATAATAAGCCAATTATTGCATATGATGAAAGTATACAAGATATAAATATAACAAAGAATTTTACAATGACAGCAGATATTTATCTTGATGAGGACGGATACAATTCTCTTGCAGAAGAAGGTGATTTCCTTAAAATCCAAGGTGTTGTAAAGCTTGGTGATGAATGGGTCTGGAATGACAGCCAGGATATACCTTATCTTGAACAGAAGAATTTTGAAATAACAGGACAGGTTTATAAAACATCAATTACTATAGAATTTACAGATAAGGATGCTGATGTACTTAAAGGTGTTTATTTTGTAATTGTAGCACAAGGGTTTGAAGGAATAGTTACATTTGCCAATGTAAAGTTAACAGAAAAACAGGAACAACAGGTTACAGAAACGAAAGAACCACTGGTAGTGGATAATTTTGATGAATCTGAAGCTGGTACAAATGCAGGCTGGGAAAAAGAAGATGGCTGGCAGTATGATAATGATGTAACAGTAGAAGTTACAGAAATATCTGGAAATAATATGTTAAAACTTGGTCTGGATTATACAGGTTTTGAAGGATATAACTGGAGCGAGGCAAAAGTTAAGAAAAATTTTGAAAACGGCCTTGATGTATCAGCATATAACCTTCTGGAATTTGAGATAATCTATCCAGAAGAATTTGATGGAAAATTTAAGACAAAGGTATTTGCACAGGGAGATGGAACAGGGATTATTGACAAAGAAGGTGTTTCTGTAAGCTCCAGTTTTGGTGATGGTATGAAAAAAGCTGTAGTAACAGTTTCATTTTCACCAAATGCAGAAAAGATTACAGACATTACCCTGGGAATTGTTGGTGTCAATACATCTTTTAAAGGCAATGTTTATATTGATAATATTACATTATCACAGTATGATGAAACATCGGATTTTGTTGATATTACATCTGTACCTGGTGAAGGAAGCGGGGCAGATATAAGCGGAATGACAGAACAAATAAGCCTTGCAGATAAAGATGCAATTAATTCTGCCAAGGCATTGTATTCATACCTTTTTGCACTTCAGGAGGCAGGCCAGGTATTATTTGGACACCAGAATGATACACATAAACATGTAACTTCAAGGGAAGATGTGTATTCTGATACAAAGGATATAACAGGCAGTATAAGTGGCATTGCTGGTATTGACAGCCTTGCGCTTACTGGTGTGGAGTCAGGCATTACAGATACAGACGAAGCAATAGCAGAATGTATAAGAATTGGTAAAGAAGCAGCCTCAGAGGGTGCAATCCTTACATTATCTTTACATATGCCAAACATGAGTAATGATACAATAAAAGCAACACCAGATGCCAAGAGAAAATATGATTTTTCACAGTGTAATTTTATGGAGTCACAGGATTTATCAAATAACTGTGCACAAGAAGTAATGCCAGGTGGAAAGTATAACGCACAGTTTACAACATATCTTGATATTATTGCTGATTATGCAAAAGGGCTTGGTGAAATCCCTGTACTTTTCCGTCCATTCCATGAAAATAATGGCGGATGGTTTTGGTGGGGTTCTTCTTCCACAAGCAAAGAAACATATAAAGCAATGTACCGTTATATGAAAGATTATTTAAATGCAGCGGGAGTACATAATCTTATATATGTATATTCACCAAATGGGCCAATAGAGTCGGAAACAGAGTATAATGAGAGATATCCAGGTGATGATTATGTTGATATTCTTGCGTTTGACTATTATGATGATATAGATGCTTCAAGTACATATAATGATTCATTTTTTAACAGTTTAAGGTCATCATGTGAAGTTGTCAAAAGGCTTGCAGACAGTAAAGGAAAAATTGCTGCTATTGCAGAAACGGGTGTACGTGTTACAAGAGAGGGTTCATCAGAAGGCATTATGGTTAAGGATAACCCAATTAAAGATAAAAAATGGTATAGTAATGTAAATAAGGTTGCAAAAGAAACAGGAATGCCATATTTTCTTTTATGGGCTAATTTCTCTGATACCAATTTTTACATTCCTTATAAATACAATGAAACTAAAGGACAAGAACTGGTAAATGAATTTATTGATTTTTATAATGAAGAATCAAGCATATTTGCAAATGGTACTAATTTTTATGGTAAAGCAGACCAGAAGCAGGTTACCAATATAGACCAGAAGGTTAAGAGTGGTTATTTTATAAATA
This sequence comes from Lachnospiraceae bacterium, assembly GCA_009774235.1. GTDB lineage: Bacteria > Bacillota > Clostridia > Lachnospirales > Lachnospiraceae > Butyribacter. The sequence continues at coordinate 2,584 of VSNJ01000186.1, read as the reverse complement.
TTTTTTCAATGGCAGAAATTAAAGATGCTGTTACATTAAAAGCAGTAGTTAAGAATGCTTCTGATGTAAAATTTGTATTAAATTCTGGAAGTGTAAAAAAGGAATTGCCTGCTTTGTTAAATCCTGATACCAGCTATTATGAGGCAGAACTTTCAAAAGATGATTTAGATGCACTTGGAAAAACAGATACTGGTACTATAAGTATTGATGCAGATAATGAGAACATTGTGGTTTTGCCAAATATTAGTTTTGGAAAGGGAAAGCCTGTACTTGAGAGCCACCAGGCCGATGATTTTGAAACATATGCAGGTGATAACGGGCTCTTGTCAAGCAAATGGAATACAAACAAGGCTTCAGGATGTAAACTGGATATTTCACTTGTAGAAGAACCATGTTATGAGGGCAATTATGCTTTAAAATTTGCCTATACTGAAACAAAAGGCGGATGGGCAGGTGCAACTATTGCTAAAGACGCAGACTGGTCTATGTATAATGCGCTTAGTTTCTGGGTGCAGCCTGATGGAAAGAACCAAAAAACAGTTGTACAGATTACAGCAGGTGGTATTGATTATGAAGTATATCTGCAAGAATATAGTGACTATGCAAATGCTAGTACGCCTTTACTGGTAACACTTCCTTTTAGTGAATTTAAAGCCAAAGGAGGCAGTGTGGCTTTAGACACTGAAGCTTTGAAAAATGTAGGAAGATTTGGTTTATGGGTTAATGCCATTGATGATTCAGAAGCATTTGCTAATGGGGAAGAAACTGTAAGTGGTATACTTTATTATGATGATATAAAAGCTGTATCTGCAGACACCAGTGTACCAGTTTTTGAGAAAACAATAACTAAACCAGGAGAACCAGTAACAACACCTGTACCAACAAAACAGCCAGCATGGCCATCTTATCCTATATATAGTGCAACACCACAGCCACAGGGTGGTGGAAGCCAGATGCCAGATACAACACAGACACCAGCAGCAAGCCAGACACCAGGTGTAACACAGACACCAGTGCCAAGCCAGACACCAGGCACAACACAGGAACCAGCATCATCACATATACCAGATACTACAACAGAAGTTAAGAAAGATGATATTACAGGTACAGTTACAGAGATTACTACAACAAAGGATAATAATCTGACAATAGTTACAGAGAAAACCACATTGGCTGATGGTACACAGAATATTAAAGAAACTGTAACAGAGAATTTAAATGGTATAATGACAATAAAAGAAACATCAAGCAGCAATAAAACTAACGTTGTCCTTGTAAAAAATATAACAAAGTATATAGAAGGGGACGTAATAAGCGTAGATGCAGTGCTTTATACAGGAAATTCTGAAATTGTTAGTGATTATTCTGCTAAAAATACTATACCAGAAAGTTTCCTTAATGAAGCAAAAGAAGCAGGGATAAACAGTGTAACATTTTGTATTGGTAACAATATAGTAGATGATGTTAAATCAAACAAAAACCACAGGATGGTAATTAAAGTTGAAGTACCACAGTCTGATGGCGTATCTGTTGGAAAAGTCCTTCTGTCGGGAGAAGCAGTACAAAGTGCTGTGGAAGGTGGCAGAAAGCTTGTTGTTAAAATGCTTAATGAAAATCCAGCAGATTCATACACTGTTACAATACCACCAAGTGAACTAGGAAAGATGCAAGGTGATATTGACATAAGCATAAAAGCTGGAAATGTTGCAGAAATAAGTGGAAATAAACAGAAAAAGATAGAAAGTATTTTATCAGCCAATAATATAAAACCAGAAAATGCAGCCATTGTATCTATAGCTTCAAATAATACAGAAGGTGGGATTAAAGCATCTGCATCTGTGGTTAATTCATCAATAAAAGCTGGCAGCAAAGTATATGTTTACCGTTATAACAGCAAGACAGGGAAGCTTGAGGAAATTGCAAATAGTAAAAGGACAGTCCTTAAAAACGGAATGACAGGAATTGAAGGTTACAGCGGCAATGATTATGTAGTTACAAGCAAAGAATTAAGCGGTAAAAATGTTGTAACGCTTCTTTCACAGTCTAAAGTAAAATTTAGCAAAACATCTGTTAAAAAAGGCGGGAAGATAAAGATAAGCATAACACTTCCAGAAGAACTGAAGGCAGAAACAAGCCTTAAAAAAGAAGTGCCTTATGCAAAACAGGCAACAGTTGTCCAATATAAGTCTTCTGATTCTAAAGTTGCAAAAATATCAAAAGATGGTACAATAAAGGCAGTAAGCAAAGGAAAATCTGTAATAACTGTGCAGATAAAACTTACGGATAGCAAAGTTAAGACAGTAAAGAAAAAGATTACAGTAAAATAATTCCTGTTTGTTTAAAACAATTATTACCACAATAAAAACAGGATAGTAACATAGAGCCAGAGCGTATAGAAAACCAGTCTATATGCTCTGTTTTTATGTAAATAAACATATTTATGGTCAAAAACAACAATACAGGGAAAAGAAAGTTATTTGGCAGAAGAAACAATGTATACTGTTTCTTGCAAATATTACCTTTGCATACTATAATGTCTGTATCTAATACACATCTGACGCTCCCGACGAAGCTAGAAGTGTAG
>VSNJ01000185.1 GCA_009774235.1 Lachnospiraceae bacterium | reverse complement strand
CTATAGACGCCCGGCTTCCATAACAATTTTATTAATTTTATTATATTTAGATTATAAAAAACATTAATCTATAAAGAACTTCTCTTGGGCTTTCCCGCTTGTCTTGGATAAGCCCTATTTGTAGTTTTAATTTTTTCAAAAACAACAAATTTTCTTGAAATATCTGTTCCTGGTAAATCAAAACTATATAATTTATCAAATCTGCATCCAAGCTTTTTTTGTGCATTGCCAGACAAGCTTATCTCCTCTTCTGCTTTTTCTGATTTATAAGAAATAAATTTTCCTCCAGTTTTTAAAAAAGGTATACAATATTCTAATAAAACAGGTATAGCAGCAACAGCCCTTGAAACACAATAATCATATTTTTCCCTGTATACATTATTATGTCCCAAATCCTCCGCACGGCTATGAACTGTTTCTATATTATAAAGCTTGCACTCTTCCATTACAGTGTTAATAAAGTTTATTCTTTTATTTAAAGAATCCATTAATGTAAACTGTGTATCGTTATATATAATTGCTAATGGTATTCCTGGAAATCCTGCACCTGTACCTATATCTATTACTCTCCCATTGCTTATGTCAATATAATTCTTTATTGCAAGACTGTCTATAAAATGTTTTAATACTACATCTTTTTCTTCAGTTATAGATGTAAGATTCATTACTTTATTTGTTTCAATAAGTAAATTATAATATATCTGGAATTTTTCAAGCTGTATATCAGTTAAATTTATTCCTGTTTCTAAGGCAGTATTATATAATAATTCTTTCAATCTAATTTCCTCATTTTCTAATTTTTTTCAAGATATACAAGTAAAACAGATATATCAGCTGGAGATACACCAGATATTCTTGATGCCTGTCCTACTGATGCAGGCCGGAATTCTTTAAGTTTTTGTAAAGCTTCTATCCTTAAACTATATACCTCATCATAATTTATATTATCTGGAATTTTCTTGTCTTCAAGTTTTTTAAACTGTTCAACCTGCCTTAATTGTCTTTCAATGTATCCTTCATATTTTACAGCAATATTTACTTGTTCTGTTACATCTTCAGGAAGTTCTGGTCTGTCTGTATCTATAAGCTTAAGTTTCTCATATGATAATTCTGGTCTTTTTATTAATTCTGCCATAGTTACACCAGACTGCAACAATGTACTTCCATTTTCTTCTAATAATCTTTGTACATCTTCCCTTGCACCTATATTCACACTTTTAATTCTTTCTATTTCACTTTCTATAAGCTTTTCTTTTTCTATAAGTTTATTATATCTTTCATTATCAATAAGTCCTATTTTATATCCAATTCCTGTAAGCCGTAAATCTGCATTGTCCTGTCTTAAAAGAAGCCTGTACTCTGCTCTTGATGTCATCATCCGGTATGGTTCATTTGTACCTTTTGTTATAAGGTCATCTATAAGTACCCCTATATAAGCTTGTGACCTGTCCAATATTACAGGTTCTTTACCAAGAATTTTCATAGCAGCATTAATTCCTGCTATTATTCCTTGTGCTGCTGCTTCTTCATACCCTGAACTTCCATTTGACTGTCCTGCACTATAAAAACCACTAATATTTTTAAACTCAAGAGTAGCTTTTAATTGTACAGGATTAATACAGTCATATTCTATAGCATATGCATTTCTTACTATTGTAGCATTTTCAAGACCTGGTACAGAATGGTACATTTTATACTGCACATCTTCTGGCAGAGAACTAGACATCCCACCTACATACATTTCATTTGTATAATTTCCTTCTGGCTCAATAAAAACCTGGTGTCTTTCTTTATCAGCAAATCTTACTACCTTATCTTCAATCGAAGGACAGTATCTCGGACCTGTGCCCTTAATATTTCCAGAATATAAAGGTGACCTGTCTATATTTTCCATTATTATTTTATGTGTTTTATCATTAGTATAAGTAAGCCAGCATGAGACCTGCTGCCGCTTAAGCTCTTCAGATGTATTTGTAAATGAAAATGGTACAATTTTATTGTCACCTTTTTGCTCTGACATTTTTGAAAAGTCAATAGTCCTTTTATCTATTCTTGCTGGTGTTCCGGTTTTAAACCTCCTTACATCTATTCCAAGTTTTATAAGACAGTTTGTCAGGTTATTTGCTGCTGCAAGACCATTTGGTCCAGTATACTGGCTTACATCACCATATATACATCTTGCATTAAGATAAGTTCCTGTACACATAATTGCTGCATGGCATGGATAAATTGCATCTGAAACAGTACGTACACCTGTAACTTTTCCATCTTCCACTAATACTTCAGACACTTCACCTTGTTTAATAACAAGATTATCTGTATTTTCTAAAACATTCCGCATTGCCCTGCTATAATCTTTTTTATCCGCCTGTGCCCTAAGTGAGTGTACTGCTGGACCTTTTGACATATTAAGCATTTTCGTCTGTATAAAAGTCTTGTCAATATTTTTTCCCATCTCACCACCCAGCGCATCTACTTCACGCACAAGATGTCCTTTTGAACTTCCACCAATATTAGGATTACACGGCATCATTGCAATACTGTCAATACTAACAGTAAAAATTAATGTTTTTAAACCAAGCCTTGCAGATGCAAGTGCTGCTTCACAACCTGCATGTCCTGCGCCAATAACAACAACATCATATTCTTCGTATGTATAAGACATATCTTTAACCTCCATATCAAAACGGATATCTGCAATCCGCAAATACATATATGCACTTTTCTACTTGTCCACTTACGCATCAGCCTCATTGAGACATTTTATCTTATTTTCCCATACAAAAATCATTAAATATCTTATTTACCAAATCTTCTGAAGCTGTTTCTCCATTTATTAATCCAAGTTCTTTATATGCATCCATCATATCAATAGTAACAAAATCTTCCGGTAAACCAGCATTAATAGTATCTTTTGCTTTCATAAGACTTTCCAGTGAATATTTTACAGCTTCTTTATGGCGTATATTAGTTAAATATACCTGGTCATTAAACGAAATTTCTCCATGTAAAAATGAATTTTTAATATACTTACTTAATTGTTCAAGCCCGGATTTTGTTTTATTTGAAAATTCAATACATTCCCATCCAAGTCTTTCTTTTATCTCTTCTTCTGTTAATTTTACATCAAGGTCAGATTTATTAAGCAAAACAACACCTGTTTTATTTTTAAGCAGCCCTATTATCTGGTTATCTGACTCATCCATAGGTACACTTGAATCTGCAACATAAATTACAAAATCTGAATATTCAAGATAATTAATTGCCTTTCCAACTCCTATATTTTCAACTAAATCATTAGTTTCACGAATTCCGGCAGTATCAACTAAATTCAAGATAATACTGCCCATATACACTTTCTCTTCTATTATATCCCTGGTAGTTCCTGCTATATCTGTAACTATTGCCCTTTCTTCATCTAACAGAAGATTCATTAGAGAAGATTTGCCAGCATTTGGCTTTCCAACTATTACTGTATTAATTCCCTCTGACTTCATCCTTCCATCATCAAAACGTCCAATAAGCCCTGTTAATTTATTTATCTCATCTTCCACATCTCTTAAAATATCATTTCTATATAAATCTAAGTCATAATGCTCAGGGTCATCGAGTGCCGCTTCAATCAATCCTAGGTTATGAAGTATTTCCTGTCTTATTTCTTCAATATAACCTGACACACTTCCCTCAAGCTGTTTAACTGCACTATTTAAAGCAAATTCATTTTCTGAAGATATTATTTTCATAACAGCTTCAGCTTGTGATAAATCAATTCTTCCATTTAAAAATGCTCTTTTTGTAAATTCTCCAGGAGTAGCAAGTTTTGCACCATTTTCCAATAATAATTCTAATATTTTCTGGACTACAAAAGAACCTCCATGTGAATCAATTTCAATTACATCTTCTTTTGTATAACTATTTGGTGATTTCATTAATAATACTATAACTTCATCTATAATACTATATTCATCTACTATATAACCATAACTTATAGTATGTGATTTCTTTTTTATAAAATAATCTGAATTCCACAAAAGGTTCTCTGACACTTTTCCATTTTTTTTATCAACATACTTTTTAGTCCGGAAAATCTTCCCAGTTATTTCTAAAGCTTTATTTCCACTCACACGTATTATTCCAATTCCGCCACCCATTCCACTTGCAATTCCTGCAATAGTATTATTATCCTGCATAATAACCCCCATGCCGCCTATGCGGTCCAAATAATAATAAAAATACTTTTTTATACTTATATAAAAAAATATTATAAGTACCAAAAAGGGACTGTAACCAGCCCCTTTCCATTATTCACTCTCTTCTGTAACTGTCGCTTTATATAATTCAACATTTGAATTCTCTTCATTCCTGTTATTATAATTTCTCTTATTATAATAATCATTATTTCTTTTACGGTAATTTCCTTTTCCATTATATGGCTTATTATTGCCATATGAATATCTTCCCCTGCGCTCATATCCTGTCTCAACGCCAGGCTTTAAAGTAATAACCACTTTACGGTATGGTTCTTCCCCTTCACTATGTGTTTCAACATACTTGTCCTTCTGTAAAGCAGAATGTATAATCCTTCTCTCATAAGGATTCATAGGCTCAAGATAAACTGGACGGTGTATCCTCTTAACTTTATGTGCAAGATTTCTTGCAAGATTTTCAAGTGTTTCTTTTCTTCTTTCACGGTAATTCTCTGTATCAATCTTAACTTTAATATAGTTATCTGTATTTTTATTAATTACAAGACTTAAAAGATACTGTAACGAATCAAGTGTTATACCTCTTTTACCTATAAGAATACCCATTTCGCTGCCACTAAGGTCTACATTCATCTGGTTCTCTATTTCATCATAATCCAACTGGATATTTACCTTAATATCCATTGCATCAAAAACTTTATTTAAAAAACTGGTGGCAGTATCCTTTATATCAAATTTTACTTTTACACGTATTTTTGCAGGTTTACTGAAAAGCCCAAGTATCCCTGTACTTTCCTTTTCTATAACTTCATATTCAACTTTATCACTTGTGGTTTCAAGCTGGACTAGTGCATTAGTTAAAGCTTCATCAACTGTTTTTGCTGTAAATTCCTTCCACTCAGACATAATCTCCTCCATTCTGCCTTCCAAAAACAAAATATCTAATCTTTTTCCACTTATTTCTTATCATTTGAATCCCTTGCCATCATATTTGCATATGAAGCAATACTTCCTTCTTTATATTTATTATTTTTATTTGTTTTATAATTACTTTTACTATTTTTTACGCTATTAACATTCTTACTAAATCCACTTTCTGTTTTTTTACTGTCATCCACATTTGTACTAATTGTGCTTGTCCTTTTCTTAGCAATTTCCTGCATTGCAACACTAGGGTCAATACCCATTTTTTCATAACGTTTTTTCGCTTTTTCTACATTCTTTTCAATTTCTGCATCCATATCCATACGGTTAAAATAAACATTTATTCCTAATGACTGGAAAATCCTGAACACATTACCTGCAACCCAGTATATACCAACACCTATAGGGAACATAAAACACATAAGACCAGATATAAAAGGCATTACATTATTCATCATTTTCATTGATGCCATTGTAGGGTTATTAGGGTCCATAGTCTGTGAATTACCTGCCATGCTTATTTTCATACTTAAAATCTGGGTTATAACAGAAAGTATAGGTATAATAATACTTATGCTTTTAATTCCAGGAGTATCAGCAATATTTAAACCTAAAAATGAATTAATGTGCCTTGATTCATCTGCTACAGACATAATTATACTTTCTAAAGCAGGACACTTATCTACAAGCAAATCCCATGCAGATGTATTAAACTGTCCAAGTACATCCACAAAATAACCTATTTTATCACTTTCTTTAGCCGCCTGGACTGCATCAGTAATAACATATGTCTTAGCTGTAACCATATTAGAAAGGTCTTCAACTGTAACACCAGCTGCCTGTATCTTTTCTGCCAGTTCATTATAAATATCATACACCTGTGGTACATATGCAGGAATATTATAAATAACACGGTACAACGCAAATAAAATTGGAAAAGTTATTAACATTGGCAGACAGCCACTTGCAGGGCTGACACCATATTTCTGGTAAACAGCCTGGGTTTCTAATGACATCTTCTGTTGTGATGCCTGGTCTTTCTTATTTTTATATTTCTTCTGTATTTCCTGTATTTCAGGATTCATAATAGCAGACATTTTTGAAAATTTCTGCTGTTTAATCTGCATTGGAAGCATTAATGCATTTACTATAAAAGTAAAAAGTATAATACATATACCTGTATTCTCAATTCCAAAATTTGATAAAAGTGAATATAATGCCTCTAAAATATATCCAAGCAATTTCGCAATTGGTCCCAATATTGCACCTTGGTATGCTGTCAAAATCACATTCATAACTTAAAGTCCTCCTGCACCATCCAAAAGTAACAGTTATGGCACTGGGTCATAACCGCCTTTGGCAAAAGGGTGACATCTTAAAATACGCTTTACAGCTAAAAAACTCCCCTTGAAAAAACCATACTTCTCCAATGCTTCTATTGCATATTGGGAACAAGTAGGTGTATAAATACACGTAGGTCTTCCTTTTAAGGGAGATAAAAATTTCTGATATAAATTTATAACTAATATCACAGTTTTTTTCATAACTACCTTATCTCTTTACTATCTTATGGATTCTGCCTAAATGCAGAAGTGCGCTTTCAATATCTTGGTATTTCTTATCTTTAGCTGTATTCCTAGCCACTATAACAATGTCATAACCCATGGCAAACTGTTCTTCATTCAATCTGATACTTTCTCTTATTAATCTGGTTACTCTATGCCTTATAACACTATTTCCAACTTTCTTGCTTACAGTAATTCCAAATCTATTCACCAGCAGCTGGTTCTCCAATATATACATAACCAGATACTTATTAGCATAGGACTTACCATTGTGATACACATTCAAAAAACTATAATTTTTTTTAATTGATATAAACACTATAATCCCTCTATTGCTAAAGCAAAACTTTACTATAGAAGAAAAGGCCACATAACTGCGACCTATGCGGATAACTTATGTCTTCCTTTTGCTCTCCTGTTTGATAATACTTTTCTGCCATTAGCTGTATGCATTCTCTTTCTAAATCCATGAACCCTCTTTCTGGATTTCTTCTTAGGCTGGAATGTCATCTTCATTCTAAAACACCTCCTTTAATTTTTCAAATACGCAAAATCACGTGTATCTCATATTATATTAGCAAAAACTGATTTCGTCAAGTATATTATTGCCTAAAAAGGAAAACTTTTTTAAATAAATCCAAAAATAATCTGAATAATATATACATATATTATCAACAATAATATCAACAT
>VSNJ01000184.1 GCA_009774235.1 Lachnospiraceae bacterium | reverse complement strand
CTTTTTTAAGAAAACAGAATTCTTCAAAATATTCTGTTGGTTATAAACGCAATTTTTTATTAAGTTAATGACATTGGTCATCACGCCGCTCCGCCTTACGCTGTCCACAAGCTGCTCCATGTCCTCGTCCATTAAGACCTTGAACGGGTGGTCTGGGAACTCGTCAATCTCCACAATCGGGATTTCCCTAATCTTGCTTAGATTCGCTTCCGCACGGCTCTCGTCCGTTTCAAAGAGGTCATCGTATGCGGTCAGCTCGATTTTGCTTCCTTTGCTTCTCGCCAAGCTCTGCCACCTCCTTTCCGAACTGCTCGTAAGCGGCGGCTACCTTGCCGCCTTTGTTGTAGGCAAAAATGCTCTTTCCCTCTGCGGTGGCTTCTACGGCACGGATGGAGTGGGGTATCTGTGTGTCGAATACCTTTATCTTCTGCCCATAAGCACTTTTTACCGTTGCCGTAATCTCTTTAGAGATGTTCGTGCGTGGCATTACCATCGTCATAAGGATGCCGTCAATCCGCAGATGCGGATTAATTTGCCGTTTGACCTTAGAAACGGAGCGAAGCAACAACTCTAAGCCTTTGGCAGAAAGATAATGGGGCTGTGTCGGGATAACCACGCTGTCAGCAGCCGCAAGCGCATTGATGGTCAGCATACCCAAGCTCGGCATACAATCAATGAGGACAGTATCATAATTCTTTTTTACCTCATTGATGCAGGTTTTCAGTATGCTTTCACGGCTTATGGCATTAATCAGCCTTACTTCCAGTCCCGACAGTTCAATGTTGGACGGGAGCAGGTCAACGCCCTCGTCATGGTGCAGGATGCTTCTGGAAACATCGACAGGTTTATCATCAATGATGTCCTGCATGATAGTCGAGAGCATGTCGGGCAAGTCGTCTGGTCGGCTGTAACCGAGCGACATGGTTAGATTTGCCTGTGCATCGGCATCAATGAGCAAAACTTTCTTGCCCTGCTGTGCCAGAGCCACGCCCAGATTGACCGCCGTGGTGGTCTTTCCAACTCCGCCTTTCTGGTTGGTTAAAGCGATTACTTTGCAATTTGACATAGGGTGCGTCCTCCTTTCGCATAGATTTAGCCACTTTGTCAAGGTGGCTATGTAAAGGATTCATGGCAATAAAAAAAGCCGACTGGCTGTTTTTAACTACACCAATCGGCTATGTAAAAGTCTATTCTGTTTTTATCTGCTCTTATATGATAAGGCTTTCCTTATTCTCTCTGTATCCCATTTTTCTGGGAACAATACCGCCATAATATGAAACGCATCCATCAGTCCTGCAATATACGCATGAGTGCCGTATTCAAAATCCTGCTTTTCCCTGCAATCTATAAGATGTTGGCAAACTTCCCTCTGCTTTTGGGTCAAATCAAGCTGGTTAAAGGCATCCTCCGCATATCCCTCATCCTTACTGTCTTTTTGATAACTGGCATCAGCCTGTAACAGTTTCAATACGGATTCATCTTTTAATTTTTCTACTGCTATCTTCACCAGTTCTTTAAATTCCTTATCGTACATCACTTCCCCCTGCCAGTTCTACCCTTAATTTTTTTATAGGTGCATGGATAACCTTAAAAATAAGTTCGTCAACGCAGTCTGTATATCTGCCCTGCTGTATGAGCTGATTTTTCAGTTCCACAAGGCTATGTAATAAAATGCTCCGTTCCCCACTGTCCACATATAAATGATTTTTCTTTTCTCTCATAATCAACACCAACCTTTTTTGATTTCATTATATATAGAACTAACAAGCCAATCAAAGGTACGATTCGGACAAAAAATAAGCGTACCACTATTTCTAATGATACGCTCACGGTTTTAAATAACCTCAAAGTGTTTCAAAGCATCCTTTATCGCTTCCGCTTTCTCCGCCGTCGGATGCTTCCTCGGCTGTTTCAATTCCTCTACCGCATTCGGGGCATCATACATCGGCAATCCGAACTCCCTTTTTACCTCTGCGATATATGCGGTATGTACTTTGAAGCCATACTTCGCTTCTATATACTCCTTAATCATCTTGTATGTAACCCGCTCTTTCGGCTTGTATGCTGCGGCTCTCTTGGCAATATTATCAAGCGGCACTTTGCCCTCACCCTCGCCAAACTCCACTTTTACGTTGATTACGCTGTCAGGTTTTTTGTGGGAAAGCATTACAACCGTCTCCACATGTATCGTCACCGCCTAATGAACACGTTTCGTCCACCACGTCATTCTCACATGAACACAAACTTAGTTCTGTGTCCACTTCCACAATTACAGTCTTATCAACAACTTCTGCCAGTCGGTTCTCCATCTTATGACACCCTCTTTTCTTCCTTTGACTTCTTTGCCTTTTGCTTAAATTGCTCTTTAGCATGTGGCACTGTTCCTGTTTGATTACCTTTTAACACAAAGGTCAGCTTGTAAGGATCGGGTGTCCCGTTTTCCTCATATCCTCCGACAATTACCCTGTCGATGATACTCTCAAAAACTACCCTGTCAAATTCATCAAGGACTTGTTCTTTTTCAAGTGTGTCACGGAGTTCTGACATCCGCCTGTTTATATCTTTCTGTGTGCAGATACTGTCCTCAAGAAGTGCTTTCCTCTCGGACAGTTTATGAAGCTTTCTGGTGAAATCCACCATTTTTCCCTCGTACACCTCTTTGGATATTGTACCATCAATCAACATATCTGTCATCCACGATTTTTTTGATTCCAATGAAGAAATATCCTTATCAATCTGCTGTTTTTTACGCATATTTTCATCACTGTCAGCCGATTCCGCCACATACGACAATACCACATCCAGCACATCATCAAAATTACCTGCCAGCAGTCCAAAGGCATCCAGAAAAGCTCCCTCTAAAATTGCTTCATCGACTGCTTTACAGTTCGAACAGTTGGCAATGCCATTCTTAGTGGCATTCATACACTGCCACACCGGTTTTTCATAACCAGACCTGCTGTGTCTTGTCCTGCGTGTGAGCTTATGTCCGCAATAGGCACATTCGCACATACTGCTGAAGGAATACTGACGTGTATAACGTTCCCTGTTTCCGGTTGTTTCAACTACTTTATTTCTGGAACGCTTCATGCGTATTTCCTCTGCTTTATCCCATATTTCTCTTGAGACAATCGGCTCATGATGATCTCTGAGATAATACTGGTTTTCTTCTCCCATATTTGCAAGCCTGCGTTTGGAAATTGGATCGGTAGTAAATGTCTTTCCCAGAAGAATATCCCCTTTGTACTTTTCATTCTTAATCATCCCCATAACACCATGCGTATGCCAGCTTACTTCTCCTTTTTTATTCTTAATTCCAAGTTCCATTAACCGTTTTGCAATCGTAGTCGTTCCATAACCCTCCAGATACATGTCATAAATCATACGGACAATCTCCGCTTCTTCCTCATTGACAGTTATGCTCTTGTCCTCGGTATGATAATCATATCCATAACAGCCATTGAAACCGATCAATTCGCCACGCTTCATTTTCATCTGCAATCCCATCTTGACATTCTGTGAGAGCGACTCCACTTCCTGCTGTGCTAAGGAACTCATAATAGTCAATAACAGCTCGCCGTTCATATCAAGTGTATTGATATTTTCCTTCTCGAAAAATATGGCAATATTCCGGTCGCGGAGCATTCTCACATAATTCAGCGTATCTACCGTGTTGCGGGCAAACCGTGAAATAGACTTTGTAAGTATCATATCTATTTCGCCATTGTGGCAATGAGCAATCATATCCTGAAACCCACTCCGCTTATCTGTCTTTGTTCCTGTGACCGCTTCATCCGCAAATATTCCTGCATTTACCCAATCTTTATTTGATGCTATCTTTTGTTCATAATACAGTTTCTGTGATTCAAAGCTCCCTAACTGCTCATCATCATCGGTAGATACACGGCAGTATGCCGCCACCCTGATGCGGTCAATCTTCAGTGCTCCCGTACTTCCCCTGTTCCTGCCATTCGGAACAATTTTTGTCTTTTGCAATACCTGTACTTCGCTCATACAATTCCTCCAATCTTTTCAATAATCTGCATATTGATTTCTGTCAGTCCTATATGGAAAATGACAGCTACAAAGAATTTTTCTTTTTGAAACATCCTCTGTATACTGCCATCATATCCGCAAACTTAAATATTAACGAATGTACCGAAAAATTTTATGCTGCTTCATCAGTATTTTCCGCAATCAAAAATTTTTCTTTCAGTTTCCCCTTTGTATATCGAAACTCTGCTTCTGTAATACTCCCTTTGCGGTTAATTTTACAAAGAATTGCCATACACTTTGCATACTCCATTTCCCTTGTCATCCGATTCCTCTTCATTCTAAAATTTTCACTATCAACTTCTTTATTGGTACATTGAATTTAACAAAATGAACATCTCTGGCAAAAGCGTTGACCCATTTGGCTTCCATTCGTATCCCATGCTGTCATTGCTGACCTTTAGCAACGATTTCTGTTTCAAAATCTGCCTGTGGGCTTCCCCTGCTCGGAATATTCCCACCCTTTCGGAAGTGTCTGCCTGCTCCCCTTTTCTGTAAAAAGTTCTTTGCAGGTCTGTTGGCATGAAGTACAGCTCATGAATTCGTTTTGACGGGTTGTTTATCAATGTTCTTTTGCTGCTTCCAAAACCTTCTTCCAATTTTTTCAAAATTCGACACAAGATCTATCCACAGCATGATATAATTCTTTTGTAACCGCCTTGTCTGCCTGATGGCTTTAAGCGGCTTCGTTTTCATGGATTTATGATACCAATACAGAGAGTGGAAAAACATTAACAGAGACTTGACCATACATTGACATAGAAATTTTTGAAGGAGAAAATCATTTGAGAAACCGACTTACCTTTGCAAATATAATAAGCATACTGCTCGAGAATAAAAAGAAAACCTATCAGCAGCACCAGCTTGTCCGCAGCTTATTTTCCGCATACTTGAACGATGAACTTCCAAGCGGTGAAATATATGCAGAAGACAACACCATGTACAGCCGCTGGTGTACCGGAGCAAGACCGATACCTATGGAAATCCTGCACATTTATGAGGAAAATAATTTTGAGATCATGGAAGAAGATTTCCGGTGCAAAATCATTCCGAACCTGATAAATGAATCACAGGCACGTTCCCAAATAGAAGAGCTGATCAATGACAGCCGCAATATCATCGGCAACAAAACCGCAAATGAAATGCTTGCACTTACCAATAATGCAGCATTTTTTACTGCCACGATCCGCTATGCTATTCTGTCAGACCACGAACACAGCGGCTTATTTTCCCCAGACTTATCTGATACCATACAAAACAGCCGCCTGCCCTCCAATACGGAAGAATTTATAGGGCGAAAAAACGAACTGAAAGAATGCGGGAAACTGTTGCAGGAACGCACCACACTTTTTATCAGCGGTGTGGCAGGGATCGGGAAAAGTGAATTTGCGAAATATTATGCTGACAAAAACCGTAAGAAATATACAAATATCATTTACCTCTATTATGCAGGAGATTTAAAGAAAAGCATTGCAGGCATGGAATTTGAAGATGATACCAGTGAAATGACTGAAGAGACGCTTTTTGACAGACACTATAAGACATTGAAAAAGCTGCGTCATGACAGCCTTATTATTCTTGATAATTTCAATGTACTCTCAAAGGATGACAGCTTTTTCAGGGAATTTGAGCAGAATGATTTCCAGCTATTGATAACCACCAGATGCCGTCCCACGCAGTACCCCATTATGGAATTAAAAGAGCTGGATACAGATACCGAACTGTCGGAACTGTTTTACCGTCTGTGCCCTTCCGCAAAAAAATATGCACTGGCGACAAAGCAAATCATACAAACCGTACACAGCCATACGCTGACTGTTGTGTTGTCTGCTTTATCCTTATCCGCAAACGGTATGGAAGCAGAAGAACTGCTATATGAATTACAGACCTGCGGACTGAGTATTTCTTCCGATGAAGCTGTTGAACTATATAAGGATAGAGATTACACTGATGGACTGATGGCAGAGCATTTAAGGAAACTGTTACAGCTTGGGAAACTGTCTGATCCCTGTCTTGATGTCCTGCGTAATCTTTCCCTGCTCTCTGCCTCCGGCATATTAAAAAATGCTTTTAAGAACTGGCTGAAACTGCCTTCATTAAATGATGTGAATTATCTCGCCAAATACGGTTTTATTCATAATGACAAAGAAAACCTGAAAATCAGTCTGCACCCACTGATAAGAGAGATTGTTGCACTGGAAACTTTACCGTCCGTATCAAACTGCCATACACTGCTTGACAGTCTGCATTGCATCTGCCTTGTGCATGGACTGGAAGTTAAAAGACCACATAATGTGATTGATTCGCTTATCAGCATTACAGAAAATATTTTAGCAGACATACCAGAGGATTATCTGCTGTTCCTTCAGGATATGTTCCCATATCTTGAAAAATATCTTGTGACGGACTATCTGCCAAAACTTGTAGAACGGATAGAGTATGTAATGAAACAGGATACGCATTCCTACTGCGACAGGGCGTTGCTTCTTGACTATAAGGCAGAACTGTTTCTTATCAAAAATGATTATAAAAATGCCTTGAAGAAACGGTTAAAAGCTGTCAGTATCTTAGAACCGTACCATACGGAAGATGCTGACCAGCGGACAGCAAATCTGCTTTCAAACCTGTACAACAATCTTTCCAATACATACCTGCTGATGAAAAAGACGAAAGAGGCTGCTGAAATGCTCCATACTGCTATAACCATCCGTCAGGAATATACACACCTCGGGCTGGCAGAATCACATGATATGCTGCAACAGCTGCTGAACCTTACCAATATGCTGATCCTCTCCCAAAATACAGATATGGCAAAACCGGTTCTTTCCACCTATGAGAATCTTGTTTTGGAACATGAGGGAACGCAAACTTTAGATAACGGAGTCTGCCAGATGATGTATGGTGCGATTGCGCTTTCCGAGGGCAATGCTAAAGAAGCTGAACTTCATCTTTTATCTGCGGAGAATATTATTTCGGAAGTCATGGGAACCGATAACGATTATGCTAAAACTGTTTATTTGTACCTGAACAACCTGTATTCCCGATGGCAGAAACCGGAACAGGCTTTGGCGTATAAAAATAAATATCTCGAATGTTCCCATCAACGTGAATAATAATTTTGGACACTATGAAAGTTAGCGAAAGTTAAAACTTTATCCAAATCATAAAAAACAATGTCAAAAACCACATAAAATAAAGGTTTTTGACATTGTATATACTATTGTGAAACATAAATTTGCTAATTAGTGAAAGTTAGCGAAAGTTAAATTATGCCCTCAAATGTCGTACTATTCAAATCATTCGGTTCACCCAAATATTCAATCAGCACCTTGCCC
>VSNJ01000183.1 GCA_009774235.1 Lachnospiraceae bacterium | reverse complement strand
TTTTGGTTATTTTGCAATATAAATGTTTATAAAATAAAATTAATAAAAAAAGGGGTTGCCAAATAGTTTTAATTGTGATATATTTTATGAAGTTGGTTAATATGTACAGGACAAGGGCGTTCTCAATTTATTTGAGTACGCTTTTTTTCTTTAACAGCCTGTACTCCTGATACCAGTAAATTAATTTGCAATTAGCATTTATTATGAAAGGATGGTACATAACATGGGAGAAAATGTTATAGAAAAGGTTTTTGGGAAAGATGTCTTTAATGACGATGTAATGAGGGAAAAACTTCCCAAGGATGTATATAAATCATGGAAGAAAACACTTGAAAGTGGGGCAGACCTTGATATTGACATAGCTAATGTTGTCGCACATGCAATGAAGGAATGGGCACTTGAACATGGTGCAACACACTACACCCACTGGTTCCATCCAATGACAGGTGTTACTGCTGAAAAACATGACTCATTCTTAAGCCCTGCAACTGCCAGCAGGCCTGTATTTGAATTTTCAGGCAAAGAGCTTATCAAGGGTGAACCAGATGCCTCCTCATTTCCTTCTGGCGGCCTGCGTGCAACATTTGAAGCAAGAGGTTATACAGCATGGGACTGTACATCACCGGCATTCCTGCGTGAAGATGCTGCTGGTGTTACACTATGCATACCTACAGCATTCTGCTCTTATACTGGGGAAGCACTTGATAAGAAAACACCTTTGTTACGTTCAATGGAAGCAATAAGCAAACAGGCTGTACGTGTACTTAAGCTTTTTGGGTATGATGATGTCAAAAAAGTTTCATGCTCTGTAGGACCTGAACAGGAATATTTCCTTGTAGACAGGGATAAATATTTACAGCGTAAAGACTTAATATTTACAGGACGCACACTCTTTGGTGCGCCTGCACCAAAAGGCCAGGAATTAGATGACCATTACTTTGGTGCAATTAAAGAGCGTATTGCCTCATTTATGAAAGACTTAAATATTGAACTCTGGAAACTTGGAGTCCTTTCCAAAACACAGCATAATGAAGTTGCGCCTGCACAGCATGAAATGGCACCTATATTTGCTACAGCCAATATTTCTACAGACCACAACCAGCTTGTTATGGAAATTATGAAAAAAGTTGCCAAAAGACATAATTTAGAATGTCTGCTGCATGAAAAACCTTTTGCTGGTGTAAATGGTTCAGGTAAACACAATAACTGGTCTATTATAACAGATACAGGCATTAACCTCCTTGAACCAGGCAAAAAACCACATGAGAACAACCTGTTCCTGCTCTTCCTTACAGCAGTTATAAAAGCTGTAGATGACAATGCAGAACTTCTCCGTCTTTCTGCTTCAAACCCAGGCAATGACCACAGGCTTGGTGCCAATGAAGCACCTCCTGCCATTATATCTATCTTCCTTGGAGAACAGTTAGAAGATATTATTGAGCAGATTGTAAAAGGGGATGTTTCATCTTCTATCCAGGGTGAAAAGCTTGACACAGGTGTACATGTGCTTCCTGTAATTAAAAAGGACGCAACAGACAGAAACCGTACATCGCCATTTGCATTTACTGGTAATAAATTTGAATTCAGGATGTTAGGTTCATCAATGTCTATTGCAGGCCCTAACTTTATATTAAATGCTATTGTTGCTGATGTATTACAGGAATTTGCAGATGAACTTGAAAAGGCAGATGACTTTGAAAAGGCTGTTAAAGAACTTATTAAAAAGAATATTACAGAACACCAGAAAGTTATATTTAATGGTGACGGGTATTCAGATGACTGGGTTGCAGAAGCTGAAAGACGTGGACTGCCAAATGTTAAATCAATGGTTGAAGCAATACCTTACCTTGTAGAAGAAAAGACTGTAGAACTTTTTGAAAGGCAGAATGTCCTTAACAGGGTTGAGCTTGAATCACGTGCAGAAATTAATTATGAATCTTACTCAAAAACAATAAACATAGAAGCTAAAACTATGATTGATATGGCAGGCAAACAGTATATACCATCAATTATAAGTTATGTCACAAGCCTTGCAGACTCTATAAACAGCGTAAAAGCAGCATGTAGTGAAGCAGATGTATCTGTACAGACAGAGCTTCTTGCTAAATGCTCTTCACTCCTTGCCAAAGCACAGAAAGCACTTGCAGAGCTTAAAAAAGTAACTGCAGAAGCCACTTCTAAAGAAGAAGGCAGGGAACAGGCAACATTCTTTAAAGATGTTGTATTTACTGCTATGAAAGAACTCCGTGAACCCGTTGATGAACTTGAGATGCTTGTTGACCAGGAATTCTGGCCTGTTCCAACATATGCAGACCTGTTATTTGAAGTATAAAACTATTAATACAGCTGGATTTATATATAATAAAATAATTATAAAAAAATATTCTGGACATATAAATTTCTTAATTCCCATAATTTATTTTGGGAATTAAGAAATTATTTTTATATAATATTTGTACAGTCTGGTTGTTTAAAAGAAATTTTCAAATACATCCTGGTAATCCAGTTAAATATGCACAATAAAATATTACTTCCCTAATTTAGAAATTTCATATGCCGTTTTTAACAAACGGTCTACCATTTCCAATGTGTTTGGTTTAAATTTCTCCAATGTAGCTATAATTTCATCATCATATTTTCTACTTCCTGTTCCTGTCATTATATAATCCAAACTGACTTCCAATGCTTTAGAAATATTCAACAAAGTCATTGCTGAAAATCCTTTTTTTCCTGTTTCAATCTCATACAAAAATTTTTCTGAAATATTTGCAAGTTCTGCTAACTGTTCCCTTGTATATCCTCTGTCACTGCGAAGCATCAAAATCCGTTCACCTGCTGTCAATCTGTTCACCCTTTCCTTTGTTCTTTATACATTACCTTATCATTATGTATTCCATGTTTTATTCCATCATAACAGCCATTCTTAATTATAAACACCTACTATTGCCCATGAATGCATGTACTGTCGCAGATATAAATAATCCAGGAGACAATAAACATAAGCCAGCTAGTATACTAACATTCTTACATTATTATTTCTTTATAATTACAATAATTTTCTGTTAAATAAAAAATACTGTAAAACAAAAGCTCTGTTACTTTTATTTTACAGCAAAAAATACAACATTTTATATATTAAAAGATTTTTTAGTTTCCCGTTTTTTAAATTATATAAAGACTATATTACTCTGGCAAATTCTAAATGTTTTACTAAACAGCAACTGTTTTTTTTGAAGGGTGGGCTGGTGCTTAACTAAACAACAGCTTCAACTATTACCTTATCTTCAACTACAATCTCTGATACTCCAACTTGTTTATTTCTCGTAAAATTAAAACTAATCATATATCCTTTATTTTTATTATAATCATCAAAATAGCCAGCAAGCTGTTTTTCTACACATCTATTATATTCACTTCCATTCCAGATTTTCATTTCTATAATATACTGTTCATTATTATAATCAACAATTATATCTGTCCGCCTAAGTTCTCTCGTCCTGGATTCAATATAGCAGTTGCCAGTGCCATTAATAATTGGTTTTAAATACAATAAAAAATACTTTCTTCCTTCTTCTTCCATAAAAGCCTTTCTGTTATTTCCATATAAAGCTGTAAAATGTTGTACAAATTTTTCAAGAACCAGACGCATATTTAAAAATTCATTTACAACAAACTGGTTCTTATCTTGCAACGATGCTTTATATATTTCTAATCCCTGCATTTCAGCTAATGAAAGATAAAAATTATACAACCTTGTTTGCTTCCATACTGTTTATTTAAACAAACTTTTTCATCTATATGTTTGCATAACTTTGAAACAAGATACGGATATCCAGATATATAATCATAAACCATTCTGGTCATCTGGTTTATATCCATGCCTGTATTATAATCTCCTTCATAATCATTAAGCATTCCAGTAATTTCTTTTTTAGAAAAACTCATTTCAATTCCAAAATCCGCTGCAATATTCCATGAACTTTTAATTTTATGTTCTTCCTTTGGTCGTATCTTACGTACAATATTTTTTATATCATACTCTCCTGCCAGAATAACAAACTAGAATGTCTGTTGGATATCACGGTCAATATAATATGCCCTGAGCTGGGATAGAAAATCAATAAAAACCTGGTTATTTTCTGCACTGTCTATTTCATCAACAATAAGAATAACTGGTTTGTCAGAGTATACACATATCCCATTTAAATTTTCAAATAATTCTGTTAATTCAAAATTTACAATTTCTGATTTAACTATTTTATCCAGCTGGTCAAGCGCAGAAGAAAATGCTTTATCATTTTTTCATTAATTGTAAATATATTTTTTATAATATTTTTTTAAAAAAGTTTTGCAAATGTAAGTGAAAATGAATTTTCGTTTTTAAATTTAGCGCTGCTTATTTTCTGAAAATCCATAAAAACAACATAGTATTCATTTCTAAGATAATTGCATAAAGAGCACAATATATTAGTTTTTCCATATTGCCTTGCTTTATTTATTATAAAATACATCCTATTATCAACCAGCTCTTTTGCAGCTCTTAAATATCCATCAATATTAACCATATAATCTTGTTCTAGTCTGAATACAGCAGTTACATTAAATATTTTTGCCAAATTCCGCTTTCTTTTTGTCCTATACAGAAATTTTATTTACTACTGCTTAGTTTCATCAAAATACCCCTGCCGAAGCAGGGGTATCTGTTTTCTATTTAATTTTATTATTACAGTTTAACGCCTGAATTTACCTTTTATTGATGGTATAATAGCAACAAGTGTAAGGCCATAACCAAATAATAAATCATGTAAATATGCTTTGTCAAATTCACTTACAAGCTTACGGAATTCAGGTATAGATTTATATGCAGCAGAGAACCCGACGCCATCCATCTCCTGCATAATACTGATTGCAACAGAAATATTATGTGCAAAATAAACTGCAATTAAAACAAAGGCAATACATATAATAGCTCCAACTATGTTTATCCTCCCTCCAAGCAGCTCAAAACCTTTAAATGCACAAATCATCATTACAAAACCTGCAATTCCAGCAATAAAACCCATCTGGTATATAATAACCCAGAGAACAACACCAATAAGTACCCCGATAAATGCACCTACAATTCCTGTAACCATATTAACTGGTTTTTCTACTAGGCCACCCTGGGCCGCATATGTATTTGCAGTACCTGTTGTATTCTGTGATGAAAAGCCACCCTGGGCAGATGACTGTCCCCATGAAGAAGCACCATTATCTATGCTGCCAGCAGACTGCCATTCTCCATCCTGGTTTACCTGGTTCTGTCCATTAAAATCATTTTCCATTTATTTCCTCCTTCTTTTGTCAGTGTATACTTGCCTGTACAGGCAAAACCTGCCAGACCCATAGACTATTATATCACTAAATTTCCATATATGGAAGCATTTTTAACCTAAATTTAACATTTCTTTATTCCTGCAATACAAAATGAAGCTTTAAATCCTGCCTGTGTTATCTAAACACAACAACAAATCCAGATACCCTGCTGTCTGTACTGGATACCTGGATTTATATACTGCTGGCTGTCCTAAATTAACCAATATCTAATTTCTTGTCATATATTTTATAAACAAAGCAGCATAATCAACATTTTTTGCCGTTGCAGAAATACCTGCAACTGGTTCCGCCATAAAACCACCAAGTTCTTTATGGTATTTATCTGTACCTGTAAGATATATACCATAATTATATAATGTTTTATCACTTGGTTTCGCATCTTCTATTGTTTCACTGTCCAGTATATCTTCTCCGCTTATATAATTTGAATAAAACTTTTTATCTTCATCAAATTCATTATAAAATGAAAGTTCCGCATTGTTTCCTGGTTCAAGGAAATAGCCACCCTCTGCCCATTTCTGGAACTTGTCTGGTGTTGATATTACAATATCAGTTTCACCTGTATAAAGATTGGTTTGCAGTTGTCTTTCACTAGTAATACAGAAAATATTTACTCTTTCATTTTCAGTGTCAAGATTAAGTTCATCCTCTATAACATCTGCAAATATTTCTAAATCTTCATCCTCTACAGCATCACCTTCTATAGCAACTGAAAGCACTATTTCTGGAGGTGTTGCAAATGCATTACGTATAAAAAGCATTATACCTATTGCTACAATAACTGCACCAATAACAAATTTAAGGTAATAATCTGCAAAATATCTGCCTTTCCTTCTTCCCTTAAGACTTTTTACATATTCTGCATATGTTTCCTCTGTACGTTTTGTATAAATCTCAGACTTATCTTGTTCTATTTTTTTCTTATCTTCTTCTGAAAACTGCACCGCCATACTTACACATCCATTCTGTATTTTTATATAAAAATAATATAATTATATACTACAATGCTGCCATGTATCTTAAACCGGCAATTTAAGCTGCTACCCCTAATATATATAATATCATATAACATATTATTAAAAGACCATTTACAACTGAACCTATAGTTGGAAATAATGGTCTTATATTTTCCTGGTGCAGGCTGGCCCATGCCATTATAAATCCTGTAATACTGGCAATAAGACACAATATGCCTATAAGCCCTATGCCAATTCCTGCATTTCCCCCATTCTGTCCAGATAAAATACATGCGGCAGCAAATGATATAAATGAAACTGCCGAAAGTACAAAAGACGCTATTCCAAGTGGAGGATGTCTTTTATCAGTTAAACGCAACTCCCCTTCTTTCTTATGTCCTCTTTTCTTCACTTTATCACCTTACTTCTTTTTTATTTGTAAATATATGCATAATACCTATACATATACAAAACAGTATATATCCAAGAAAACCTCCCAGTGTATTTAATATAACATCATCAACATCACATGAACCAAGTTTTGAAACAAGCTGTATAAGTTCAACAGTAACTGAACATAAGAAACTTAAAAATGTTACTTTAAATATATTTCTTTGTTTATTTGACAATATTGGAAGTACAAAACCAAATGGCATAAAACATACAACATTTCCCAAAAGATTTAATATTACATAAAAACTCCCAATTTCTTTTGCATAATTCAAATATCTTTTAATTTCTGTAAAAGGTTTTAAATTATAATGGTATGTGTCACTTGGCACACGCCCGAACTGTTCACTAAAAAATAAAAAATAAACCATAACAATTAAATATATAATAAACAAAATCCATGAAAAAAACCTTATTATTCTTTTATGTTTCTTCTTCACAATATCAATATCCCCTAAATATTTTTAATTTATGAAAATAGACAATGCCTGCCATAAACACTGCCTGTTCACTAAATGCCTGTACCAGCCAGATATCTGTAATCTGTTTTACATACAAACATATATTTGCTGTATGGCTGTTTACAAACCAATCCAAGACCCTAGTTATCCATTATATACTAATGTTTATTACCAGTAAACTAAAATATCTGTCTATAATACACAT
>VSNJ01000182.1 GCA_009774235.1 Lachnospiraceae bacterium | reverse complement strand
TATATATACCCTGCCATGTACCCAAGTAAAGTTACACTATAGACACAGAAGCGACAAATGTTGCCAAGCTGATAGCCGTCACCAAAAAATATACCCACATTGACGAGCTAACGCCTGAAATCTTAAATACCTTTGTGGATAAAACCGTAGTCCACGAATGCGAGAAAAAAGACGGGAAACGGACACAGGATATTGACATCTACTATTCCTATGTCGGGATTGTAGATATTCCAACGGATGAAGAAATGCGGGAAATGGAACGGGAATACGGAAAACGTACCAAACGTCAAACCGCCTAAATATAGGCGTGGCAGGAGAAAGTCTATGCTCCTGCCCATACATATCTATTTTTATCCTTATCTGGTATCAATCAAATCCTGATATGTAACATACATTGTTACCGCCCTCCTTCCTCTCTGGTCTGGAGGGCTTTTTAAGACCCTCTAAAAGTTACAGGAGAGGTAAAGCCGCCTTGGCTCTATGGTTTCCCACATTGACAATATATAACATTTTTCAAATCCTGGCAATTATTCTATGGTTTCATATTTTAACTGCATTTTACAGTGGTTTCTAATATTTCCATATATTTTTCCAGGTCTTCAATCTTTTTCTGTTGTCTTCTGTTTTCATTTTTTAAAAGCTGTCAGTTATATTTAAAGTAACTATATACATCAGTTATGACAGTTTCTTATTTGTTTTTTCCTGGAATTTTTCATTCTCAACTATAAAGCGCTCATGTATACCTTTACCTATAAGCCCTTTACTATCATATGCCTCTACTTTAAATACCAGTTTTCTTCCCTCTATTCCAATAAGTTCACTGTCACATGTAATTTTCATTCCAACAGGAGAAGAAGCAATATGCTCTATTTCCACTTTTGTACCAACACTTCCACACCCTTCATTTAAGTGTGGCATAACACTTATAAATGCTGTTTTCTCCATAAGTGCAAGCATTGCTGGTGTTGCAAATACATCCATTACACCACTCCCCATATTTTTAGCTGTAAGTTCCTGTGTTACAGTAATTTCCTGGTGTCCTTTTATTCCTGTTTCTAACATTTTAATCCTCCATTTCTAAAATTATATATCTTTTAACTTATTTTGCCAGCGTTGACAATACTAAACCCAGCCACATAACCATTAAGTTTGTCTAATTTCCAATGTTCATCCTTTAATACTCCATCCAGAATTTCGTGGCATGTTTATTTTGGATTTCCCAATTTTTTAAATTATACAAAGACTATATTCTCTGGCAAAATACTTGTGTATTAAAAAATGGTGAAACTCAAAATACTTATATATTGTCAATAAACAGCTCTTTAAAGTATGGAAGGCTGCATATCCAGTCACAAAATACATGCCATTCATCAAGTTTATGGTCTTTCCTTGCCTTATAGATTGATACTGCATTTTCATAAGAAAATGTACATGTCCTCATCTGGTTATAACTTTCTGGCAAAAGCTGTATAATACTATACCACAAATCTTTATCATTTGTCTTTATATAATCCTGGCGTATATTTTCAAGTGCCAGCAACAGGCTTTCCATATGTACCATAGCAGCAGGAACCATGTGGTCTGTACTAAAGTCACTTAATCCAAATGGCCTGCTGTGTATTTTATGCATTGTACTTGTAGAATTAGCTACAGTACCTACTTTGTATGTATCATATTCTTTCCACCAGTAAATTGGTGCTGTTATATCAACAGAAATAAAAACCTGCCTTATAAATTTACGGTGGTCACTGCCCGCATGGCAAAGTTTCTTTGCAAGTTTTAAATCATTTTCACCAAATATAAAATTGCCCTGCCCATCTATATAACTGTCATACCTGTCCCAGCTATTAAGTGGGTTTCTTGCACCACGCATGGCATTTTCAAAGTTCATTACACTTGTTCTTTCAAACTTAATCATATACCAGCCTCCAAATATCTATTCATCAAACTCTACAATTACATAATACCCTCTTTCATTATGTTCAACATTTTTTACAATACCATTGCTTGATTTAATCCTCTCATTAACTTTATAACAGCCAGACATTGCTACTGCAGGGTCAATTATATAACTATAGTTAAGTGCTGTCTTTTTTTCACTTACATGTACCTCGTCACCTGCTTTTACAAGCCCGGGACGCTCCATTTTAAAAGTTATTTCACGCATTTTATAACCAGCCTTTCAAATTTAGTATGGAGGATAATAATATCCCATATTGCAGCACATGCTTCCTCCCATACATATATTGCACACCATGTACATCATGCACATCCTTGTGCACATACTGCTTCCAGAACCAGCTGGAGTGCCATATGGGCTCTGCATGCTCTGGTACCACATCCCTCCTGATTCAAGCTGTTGTACAAGCTGTAAAAACTGTGGGTTCTGTGGTTCAAGTGCCACTGCCTGTTTTGCATGTTCCATTGCAAGAATATTATTGCCAATCCCAGCATTGGCTATTGCACTAAGATAATACCACTGGCCATTCTTTTCCTTAATCTGTGCGAGTACATTAAGTGCTTCCCTGTAATACCTGCTGTTTATATAATTGGCAGCTGCCTTTAAATGCATAACATTCTCATCCTGGTAAGAATAATCCTGTCCACCCATCCCTTGTCCTGTATAAGAATATCCTGTACCAAAACCGCCTGCATATCCTCCGTTAAAACTGCTTCCGCCATAAAAACCATTTTCTTTTTCATCCATTATCTGCTTATATGCCTGCTGTATCTCCTTAAAACGTTCCTCTGCCTGTACTTTATTGGGATTGTTAATATTAGCATCAGGATGGTATTTCCTGCTTAAATTCCTATATGCTCTTTTTATCTCATCGGAAGAAGCAGACCTGCTAATTCCAAGCACCTGGTATGGGTCATTCATATTTCTCTCCAATCTTATCAGGAAAAGTGTTTATTTTTTATACATTCATACCTGCACCAAACACCTGAATAAATAATATTTCTCAATATCCCAACATTCTGCACAACAGGAAGGCGTTCAAATGCTTTACCAGCTTCAGACATCATCATAAGCAATATCTTATATACCTCTTCATGCGTAATGCAGACATCCCTGGTGGCCAAAAACGGATTATAACAATTTTTCTTTTTATCCTCTTCCATATCTTCATATGCATCCATAAGATAAATAAACTTTCCAAGAAAATATCCCATTCTCCTTAAATCCCCTGCCCATTCATCATTATGGCACACAAAAATTCCAGCACAGATATCACCAAAACAGCCCGCTGTATAATCAATGCTGCTACAATTTCTTTTCTCAGCAGCAGCAAGCTTCTGAAGGCTTCTTTTGATGTTCTGTGCCTTATATGGGTATTTTTTTATTATTTTAAACGCTTTATTCATAAGCAGCTTTCCATATCCTGCTTTCAAAATCTTATGTTCGTCTTTCCAGTCATCCATACATTTATAATATGCCAGCAGAATATTCATATCCGCTGCATATTTTGTATAAACTGACTGTTTAGACAAATGCTTATGTGCAGGATGTGCCACACATCTTATATTTTGTACTGAAATCTCTGGCTCATACAGGGCAGATAAAAGAAGACATAAAAATGTCATATCATAAGTTAAAGACAACTGCCCTGTAAAACCATAGTTACTTCCAAGACAACTGCACAGCCCGCAGTAATAAGCCCTGTATTCCCTTAATTCACGCACTTTCAGCTCATCATTGCGGGGGATGACATAACCAAACAAATGCCTCAGCTCCTTTTTATAAATTCAGTATGGCACTTAGGGCAGGTAATTGCAATACGTCCTTTTCCTTTTGGCACCCTTATACTCTGCCTGCACTGCGGGCATTTGTAAATATGGTGTGTCTTGCGTTGCTGCATATGGCTTATCTGGCGTGCAATAAAGAATTTCACACCATTGTGGTATCTCATATACCTTTCATTTTCTGCATATCTTTTGTTATGGTTTCTTGACAGTATGCGGAAATAAGCATACATAATTGCAGCAACTGATAGTATATTTAACAAAAGATGCACAAAAGGAATTTTTATAAACATTTCAATAACAACCATTATAAGGGCACTAAAAACCAGAAAATTAGTAAACTGGTCAATACCATACCTGCCCTGCATAAATCTTGCTAATCTTTCTCTCATAAAATCCCTCATTTCTACACATATAATGCGTATGCCTGGATATACAGTACACTTAATTCTATATCTAATAATTGTAAAACATTTTTCAGAAAATACAATGTAGTAATTTATGAAAAATTATAAAATATCTATAAAATATAACAATTATAATTATATATTTTTTATAATTGCATTTTTATATTTTATGCAAACCTGACAAATATTACTGGTTATTTTGTACACTTGTACTACTATCTGTATTATTCCCTGCAGGTACAAACTCATATGAAGAAAGATAACTAATTCCATCTTCTGAAGGTTCATAAGACACTTTTATTGTATCACCTGCGTTAATCTTTATAAGCTGTTCATTATCCTCAAACCTCTGTTTATATACATTATGGCTGGTATCTTTAATATAAACAACTGTCCCGTCATCTGTATTTATAAATTGTATATCAGAAACGGTAATTACAGATGTTTCAGACTCTGTTTCTATACTGCCCGTAGAAGTCCCGCCTTTTGTTTTAAGAAGTTTTTTATAACTTGCAAATACCTCATTTTGTGTTGTAGCTGTTGCTACAATATTATACTGTTCAACATTTACCATTGCATACATTTTCACAAGACCGCCATCATCTTTAAGTATCATTATATAAGTAGGAATCCCTGCAACATTTATAAGGCTTGGAAATGCTGCATCATATCCTTTTTCCTGTACTTCACCCTCTGCTGCTGCCATTGCAGAATGTTCCTCTGCACCTGATACTTTATAATATTTTGCCTCTGATGTACGCTGGTTCATCATTACAAAACCTATATTTGACTGGTCACCATTTACAGATGTCACACCTGTATAAATCCATACATCATCACCTATAATTTTATATCCAAAATCATCTGTAACCTGCCTGCAGTTCTTCTGGCCAAATACACTGTTAATAAAACCACCTGACAATGTACCAAACCAGTTATATTTATCACATAAAAGATGGCCATTGTACACATTATCAACCCATGAAGGTATATTATCTTTACTATAATAACTACATACCCCGTCTACAGGATTACACATAATAATACCATTTACATCCATTCCGCCAAACAGTCCAACACGTGCAGATACCGTAGGGCAGATATAGTATGGCTGTCCTTCATCATCAATTTCAAAATAATACCCAGATATTATTTTTGTTGGATATTTAAGCTGTACATGACGCATAAGGTTATAATTAAAATACGCAGAAGGGACATATTTCATCCCCTGTTCCAGTTCAACATATTCAGCGTTTGAATTAACCGGATTTACCTTTACATAACCTGGAATACCTTTATCCCTGTTATTCCACCATTTAAAGAAACTTGCATATTTCAGTGCAGATACTTTATATGGTGACTTTTGTATGCTTATCTGTGTATAATCCTTTTCTACTTCATACTGGCTTACAACTTCTGACAGTGAACCAATCTTCCTGTTTCCAAAAATCCTTGCACTTTCTGTATCCATAAGAGCAAGGTCTGTTATCTGTTCTGTTTCTTCAAGGTCAGATGCAAAATCTTTGTTCTCCACTTTTATAAGTGATGCATATTTCTTTGCCCTTAATAAAGGTGAACTAATAATACTTCCAGCAACTGCTACAAGTACAAGGACTGCTGCAAACACCGCAAACATCTTACTTATAAATGGAAGATAATTAAAATTTTTAATTTTTTTATTTTTATCAAATTTATACCTGATACTGTTAATTGCAAATATCAGCCCAAGTATTATACATACTGCAACCGCCCCTGTCCAGAACGAGGATTTGTGTATATTTATTGCTGGGTAATTTATATAATAATATCCTCCAATAAATATAAAAAATAAAATTAACAATAACGCATATATTTTTTTCTTCATATCCAGCCTCCATGCTGTTTTTATTCCCTGACAGATGCCAGCAGTCCACGTTTCATTTCGTAATAAGCAGGTGTCATATCAAGATAATGTTTATGTGGATTTTCAAAACGCTGCTCTTCTACCCATATTTCATTATCCATCTGTTTTTTAACATACTCTGCAATTTCCTGCACACTCTTTTTTGTACCTGTAAACTTTCCACCATCAAATACCTGTTTCTGCAGGTTTACAAACCTGCATCCCTTAAAACTTCTTTTCTTCCATGGCTTAAGCGGGTCTATATAAGGGACCTCTTCTAAATCTTCAATAACTTCGTCATATTTTGCTATTATATCTGCTATTGCTTTATTATTTTCATCATAAACCCTGTAAATTTTCTTAAGCCCTGGATTAGTAATTTTCTCTATATTTTCAGAAACTTTTATCCTTGGCTCAAATATACCATTATTTTCTACAGCAGATATTTTGTATACCGCACCAAATACTGGCTCTGATTTAGATGTAATAAGCCTTTCACCAACACCAAAGCTGTCAATACATGCCCCTTGTGTAATAAGCGACTGTATTGTAAATTCATCAAGGCTGTTTGAGGCAACTATTATACAATCAGAAAGCCCTGCATCATCAAGCATTTTCCTTGCCTTTTTGGATAAATATGCAAGGTCACCACTGTCGAGCCTTATGCCTTTAAGCCGTTTTCCCATTGGCTCAAGGACTTCTTTGGCTGTCCTTATTGCATTTGGTATGCCACTTCTTAATACATCATATGTGTCTGCTAACAGTACTGTCATATCAGGATATGTTTCAGCATATTTTTTAAACGCAGTAAATTCATCTTGGTAAAACATCACCCAGCTATGCGCCATAGTCCCGCTTACTGGTATTCCAAACATCTGCCCTGCAAGTACAGTTGCTGTTGATGATGCCCCTCCAATAAATGCTGCCCTTGCACCATATACAGCAGCATCCATATTGTGTGCCCTGCGTGCACCAAAATCAGATACCAGCCTTTTTCCTGCTGCATAACATATCCTTCTTGTCTTGGTTGCTATAAGTGACTGGTGGTTTACTTCAAGAAGTATTGCCGTTTCTACAATTTGTGCATCAATTAATGGCGCAATAACTGTAATTACTGGTTCATCAGGATACATTACTGTCCCTTCTTCAAATGCATATATATCACCCTTAAATTTAAAATCTTTAAGATAATCCAGGAATTTTTCATCAAATATGCCAAGGCTTCGCAAATAAACGATATCTTCATTATCAAAATGAAGATTTTCAATATACTCTATAATCTGCTCCAGTCCTGCAAATATAGAAAAACCTCCTTTATCTGGATTATTACGGTAAAATACATCAAAAACTACTCTTGAACCTGTATCATCCCCTTCAAAATAGCCATTGCTCATTGTAAGTTCATATAAATCCATTACCATGCTTAAATTTCTTGCTTCATTCTGTGTTTTCATAAATCTGCCCCTTGTTTTTGCTATTGTACTGTCTGGATATGAAACAGACAATACAACATTATATGCTATATAATGCCATATAC
>VSNJ01000181.1 GCA_009774235.1 Lachnospiraceae bacterium | reverse complement strand
GTGATATAATGACACTACATATTTATATAGAAGTTGACAAATAAATAAGGTTATGTTAAAATTTTAAAAAATATATTATTTTACTGTATTAAACCAATAATCATAAAATATATTTATGGGAGGGATTTAAATGAGATTAAGGACATTAAAAAATATTAGTTGTTTTATTGTTATGTTTTGTATGTTTTTTTCTAGTGTTATATGTGTTAAGGCAGCCGATAGAATAAGCTGGAATAAAAAAATGATATCTGGAGGAAACATACTTTATTGGGTTTCTACGGATGTGGCTTATGCAAGTAATATTAGAGCAGCGGAAACAGAAATTGAAATTCCAGCTGCGGGATATAAAAACTCTATGAAGCTCAGTAAAACTACAGAAAAAAAACAATCGCAGATGGATTTTTATCAATATTCAGATGCTAATTCGTCAACAGTAGCATATACATATTCATATCAAGCAGGCTCACAAACTCCAATGAATGTTAGTGATAAAGATAAATATGACTGGCAATG
Source organism: Lachnospiraceae bacterium (assembly GCA_009774235.1). Classification (GTDB taxonomy): domain Bacteria; phylum Bacillota; class Clostridia; order Lachnospirales; family Lachnospiraceae; genus Butyribacter. The sequence goes on along the minus strand of VSNJ01000181.1, from coordinate 7,102 downwards.
GTGTAAAATTGAATTAAATAAACCGTTGATGAATCAAAAAACCTCTGAAAGAAGAACAGTTACATGTGTTCATGAAATGCTTCATGCTTATGGAGGAAAAGATACATATTCTTCAGATCAAAAATGGTCTATTATGTATGGACGTTCAGATAGAACTGCTACTGGTGTTACATCAGATGCTAATGCATTTTTAAATGAAAAATATTAGGTCATAGAAAAATAGATTGTTTATTATAATAAAATAAATAGAAGGAGGGCTGTATATGAAGAAAATAATCTTATTTAGTATTTTAGCAATTATAATATTTTCAAGTATTGGATGTAATGGAAATAAAACAGTCTTAAACGATAAAGCAGATAAAAATGGAAATAATGATACTAAGATATCTTTTGAGTCAAAACAAGAAACAAAGGAAAAAATAGATACATATATTTCTGCAGAGTGTACTTGGGCTTATGATGTTACAAACCCAGAAACCATTTTAGAAAATACAGATTATTTAGTTAAAGTTCAAGTAAAAACAAAAGAAAAAACAAAATATTTTGTAAAAAATACAATTATGCCGAATAGTACCTATAATGTGAAGGTACTTGATATTATATCTCCAGAGAACGCAACACTACCCCAAAATATAAAAATAGCAGTTAGTGGTGGTGTAGTTTCTATGGAAGAATATGTGAATACTTTAGATTTAGAAACGAAAGAAAAAACAAAAACAGATAAACTTTCTAAAAAAGATTTGCAAAAACTGGTTATGATATCTAGTGAATCTTATTATGAATTAGAGCAAGGCAATGAATATTATATTTGTATTCGTGATTTAACGCAAGATGAGAATTACAAAGGATATTATGGAATGCCTGAAGGTGGATATGATGTTTTTCAGGAAAAGGATGGATTATATGTAAATGTATTGACACAAAATACACTTATAAGATAAGTATATAAATAGTTATTTATGATAGAATAATGGTATAAAAAAGAGGATATGATAATATCATATTCTCTTTTTGGGGAATAATCAAAGTTATTAAGGGTTTGCCAAATCTATTAGGATTTATTTATTGCCCTTCTTATATTCTCTTCCGGCTTTTGTAAATAAACATTCTCCTGTGCAAAAAATGGATGAAGTTCTACCTGGTTTACCACAGGTGTTACATCTGCATTTAAGCATAAATCAGCTAGCCTGTCAGGATAGAAATTACAGACACCTATAGCACGTATTTTTCCTTCTTTATATAATTCTTCCATAGCACGCCATGCACCATAATAATCACTCATTGGCTGGTGGATTAAGTAAAGGTCAATAAAATTAAGCCCAAGTTTGTCTAAAGACACCTGGAATGCTTTTTTAGCTCCTTCATAGCTGGCATCCTGTATCCAGAGCTTTGTTGTAATAAAAAGTTCTTCACGTGGGATGCCACACTTTTTAATTGCTGCACCTACAGCTTCTTCATTAAAGTATGCTGCTGCTGTGTCAATAAGACGGTACCCTGCAGAAATTGCATTAATGACAGCCTGTTCACATTCAGCAGCTTCTGGTACCTGGAATACCCCAAAACCTTCCATAGGCATTTTTACACCATTATTTAAAGTTACAAATTCCATAATTATACCTCCTGCTATTTAAAATATTTATATTCCCACAAAGGCAAAATAAGCATGATACAGATATATTTATAATGTATATATACAATATCCTGGTATATGCAATATTCTGCTACTTATTGCCTGTAATAGGAATGTTGCTTTGTAAATGTCCAGATAAAAAGATTACAATAAACTTTTCTTTATGCTATAATATAGTAAAGTTTTTTTAATTTTTTGTTGTTTTTTATTATAATGATTTTTATATTAATGTACACTATATTATTTTTATGCTGCATAACTATTTGTTTATGCTAATACCAGAGGTGGGCGGATATGGATACTACACAGCTTCAGTATTTTAAAATAATTGCTGAAACAGGTTCACTTACAAAAGCAGCTGGAATATTACATATTTCACAGCCTGCAATGAGTGCTATGCTTAAAAAATTTGGACAAGAGCTGGAGGTAGAGCTTTTTGACAGAAGCCCCAACCGGATTTGTTTAAATAAAACAGGCGAAATTGCTTTAGTCCATGTAAATAATATTTTGCAGGATGTTAAAAATTCTTTTAAATAGCTGTAAAATATACATTTATATTAGTAACAGAATGGAGGTTTATAAATATGGATAAGTGTGTTTTTTGCAATAAAGAAGAAATAATAACTGGATTTATTTATGAAGATGAAAAAGTAATGGCATTTATGGATATGGACCCTATTAATGAAGGCCATGTTTTAATTGTTACGAAAGAGCATTATCTTGATATTGATGAAATTCCAGATGATATCCTTGCACATTTAATAATAATATTAAAGAAAATTGTTTCAGTTTTAAAAGAAATATATAATCCTGATGGTTATAGTATTATGCAGAATGGTGGCAAATTTAATGATATTGGACATTTCCATCTGCATATTTTCCCGAGATATGAAGATGATGGTTTTGGATGGACGTATAGTGATAATTGTAAAGATGTAAACGCAGAAATTGCAAAAAAGATACGTGACAGAATTAGTTAAATCATGGTTTGTTTGCAAAATGTGTGCATCCAGTGTTGAAAACTCTGCTGTTACTGGTCACGGAGTAAACAGTAACCATTATAGTGAAAAGTAATAAAAATTTATAGAAATATTGTTGCAACTTATAAAAATATATGCTAGAATATGTTCTATTCTTAGTTACTTAGTAACTGGCAATATTATTAAAGGCTTAGAACATGTGGGCAGAAGTTTTTCTGCCAAGCAGGTGTATGGTTTGTCTGTACAGAGAGAGGGTGTCACCGGCTGCAAGCACCTTTATAGATGCATATACTGGATTTCCCATGGGAGCTGTGTTCCTGAAGATAGTGTTGTTAATATAAATATATTATTTTATATAAAGTTGTGTAGGGAACAACGTTTTGCATGCGTTATATGTATAATAAGAGTCTATAAAGAGTACAGTTTTTACATGTTAATTTATGTATTAGCCAGACAGGTTATATTTGTTTTGGTTCTTTATGTAAGGCTGTGCATATAAATTATAGAAAACAGGGTGGTACCACGGTAATTCCGTCCCTGCCGTTTATACGGCAGGGGCTTTTTTTTGTAAAAATATTGTCTGGCATGCCAGATACTTCATGGAATTGCTGTAATATAAATATATATTGGTACTTGAAGAATTAAAGAAAGGAAAATATGAAATGAAAGACAAATTAAAGAAAATCATGGATAATGCCCTGGCACAGATTGAAGAGTCGGAGCAGCTTGATAAGCTGAATGATATTAAGGTTTCTTTTTTAGGAAAGAAAGGTGAGCTTACATCACTGCTTAAATCTATGAAAGATATTGCACCAGAAGACAGGCCAAAGGCAGGACAGATGGTAAATGAAGCAAGGACTAAGATTAATGAGAAGCTTGAAGCTAAGAAAAAAGAATTTGAACAGGCACTTCTTGAAGAAAAGCTTGAAAGGGAAAAAATAGATGTTACACTTCCTGGAACAAGGCTTGCAGAAGGGCACCGCCACCCTAATACTATAACCTTGGAAGAGGTCGAGAATATATTTATTGGAATGGGCTATAAAGTAGTTGAAGGACCAGAAATTGAAAAAGATTATTATAATTTTGAAGCACTTAATATACCTGCAAACCACCCTGCAAAAGATGAGCAAGATACATTCTATATTACACAGGATATTCTTCTGCGTACACAAACTTCTTCTGTACAGGTACATGAAATGGAAAAGGGAGAGCTTCCAATAAGGATGATAGCACCAGGCAGGGTTTTCCGTTCTGATGAAATGGATGCTACACATTCACCTACATTCCACCAGATAGAAGGACTTGTAATAGACAAAGGTATTACATTTGCAGACCTTAAGGGAACATTACAGGAATTTGCCAAAAGGCTTTTTGGAGAAGATACAAAGATTAAATTCAGGCCACATCATTTCCAGTTCACAGAACCTAGTGCAGAAGTTGATGTTTCATGCTTTAAATGTGGTGGCAAAGGATGCCGTTTCTGTAAGGGTTCAGGCTGGGTCGAGATACTTGGCTGTGGTATGGTACACCCACATGTACTTGAAATGAGTGGCATTGACCCAGAAGAGTACACAGGCTTTGCATTTGGTGTAGGGCTTGAACGTATTGCGTTATTTAAGTATGAAATTGATGATATGAGGCTGTTATATGAGAATGATATGCGTTTTCTTAAACAATTCTAAATAATAATAGAAACCAGGAGGATTAAAATGGATACATCATTATCATGGATAAAAGCATATGTGCCAGACCTTAACTGTAGTGCGCAGGAATATACTGACGCAATGACACTGTCAGGCACAAAAGTTGAGGGATATAAAGAATTTGACAAAAACCTTGACAAAATAATAGTAGGAAAAATAAATAAAATAGAAAAGCATCCTGATGCAGACAAACTTGTTATATGCCAGGTGCAGGTTGATGGAAATGGTACAGAAGTACAGATTGTAACAGGTGCCCCAAATGTTAAAGAAGGACAGAAGGTTCCTGTTGTCCTTGAAGGCGGGCATGTTGCAAGTTCCCATAAGGACGGGGAATCAGAAGACGGTTTTAAAATTAAAAAGGGAAAACTGCGTGGGGTTATGTCATATGGCATGATGTGCTCTATTGAAGAACTTGGTTCTAATTCTAATATGTATCCTGATGCAGACCCAGACGGGATATATATACTTAGTGATAACCCAGAATATGCAGATGCAGAAATTGGTTCTGATGCAATAGGGCTTCTTGGGCTTCACGATGTAGTATTTGAATATGAGATAACTTCAAACCGTGTTGACTGTTTTGGTGTACTTGGAATAGCACGTGAAGCAGCAGCAACATTTGGAAAGAAATTTGTGCCTCCTGTAGTAACACAGACAGGTAATAATGAAGATGTAAATAATTATATAAAAGTAGAAGTAGAGAACCCGGAGCTTTGTCCAAGGTATACAGCAAGGGTAGTTAAAAATATAAAACTTGCACCATCACCAGAGTGGATGCAGAGACGCCTTGCATCTGTAGGTATAAGGCCGATTAATAATATAGTGGATATTACAAATTATGTTATGGAAGAATATGCACAGCCTATGCATGCATATGACCTTGATACTATTGAAGACAGGAAGATTATAGTAAGGAAGGCAGGAGAAGGAGAAAAGTTTACAACACTTGACGGGCAGGAGAGAGAACTTGATGATACAATGCTTATGATATGTGATGGCAAGAAACCTATAGGTATTGCAGGTATTATGGGCGGCGAAAATTCAATGATTACCGATAATGTAACTACAATGCTTTTTGAAGCTGCAACATTTGATGGTACTAATATCCGCCTTTCAGGAAAGAAACTTGGCATGCGTACTGATGCACAGGCTAAATTTGAAAAGGGGCTTGACCCAAATAATGCAATGGAAGCAATGAACCGTGCCTGCCAGCTGGTTGAAGAACTTGGTGCAGGTGAAGTTGTAGGTGGTGCTGTTGATTTCTACCCAGTGAAAAAAGAACCTGTAACAATACCATATGATGCTGTAAAGATTAATTCACTTCTTGGTACAGATATACCTGAAGAAGAAATGGTAAAATATTTTGAAACAATAGATTTAATAACTGACAGGGATAAAAAAATTGTTATAGTCCCTACATGGAGACAAGACCTTGAACGTATGGCAGACCTTGCAGAAGAAGTTGCACGTTTCTATGGTTATGATAAAATACCTGTTACACTTCCAAAGAGTTCAGCAACAGCAGGAGGTGTTACAGAAAAACTCAGGTTTGAGAAAATAGCAAGGGCAGCAGCGGAAGGATATGGCTTCTCTGAAGGTATGACATACTCATTTGAGAGTCCTAAGGTTTATGATAAATTATGCCTTGCAGAAGATGATGCACTTAGGAAAAGCATACGTATAAGCAACCCTCTTGGTGAAGATTATAGTGTAATGCGTACATCAGCACTTGGAGGTATGTTATCATCACTTGCAATTAATTATAATAGAAGAAATAAAAATGTACGTCTTTATGAAATTGCTAATGTATATATTCCAAGAGAACTGCCACTTTCAGAACTTCCCGATGAGCGTACACATCTTACTCTTGGAATGTATGGCGAAGGGGATTTCTTTACAATGAAAGGGGTAGTCCAGGCTGTCCTTAATAAGCTTGGGCTTAATGAAATGGCAGAATATAAGCCATGCACAGACAGAAAATACCTTCATCCAGGCAGACAGGCAGATGTTATATATAAAGGACAAATGGTTGCTTATATTGGTGAAGTACACCCATCTGTACAGAAGAATTTTGAAATTGGTGAAAGGGTTTATATAGCAGTAATTGATATGAAAACAGCAGTGGAAATGTCTGAACCTGTAATAAAATACCATGGTGTCCCTAAATTCCCTGCAATCACACGTGATATCAGCCTTACAATGAAACATGAAGTGACAGCAGGTGAAGTTGAGGCAATTATAAGGACAAAAGGCGGGAAACTTTTGGAATCATATGAACTTTTTGATATATATGAAGGTTCACAAATTCTTAAAGGATATAAATCACTTGCATATAAAATAGTATTCAGGGCAGCAGACAGGACACTGACGGATGATGAAGCAGGAAAAGTTATGGATAAGATAATTTCTTCACTTGCAGAAAAAGAAATAGTGTTACGCCAGTAGATGTTATTCCTGTTTATGGTGGTAAAAGCAGGGATTTGCAAACTTTCCTGGTAAAATAAATTTTAAATATGTGCACACCAGATAACTGTTAATATAATGACAGATAATATCTGGTGTGTTTCCGTTTTGGTTACAAAATTGCTTTTTGAAAAGAAACCTTGTAAAAGTGTTTATAATAAAGAAAAATATAAGTGTATTATGGCTTTATCTTTACACAGATAAAATATATTGGAATTATATTAAAAATATAATATTTTACTTTACGGGGAATAAACATTAGTATATAATGGATAACTAGGGTCTTGGATTGGTTTGTAAACAGCCATACAGCAAATATATGTTTG
>VSNJ01000180.1 GCA_009774235.1 Lachnospiraceae bacterium | reverse complement strand
TTATGTTGTTGGGGAGGGTGATTTGTTTATTACAGCACTTGTTTAACCAAAAAATCCCCCCCCCTTGATTCTGGAAAATATATTTGTATCTTTTTTCATTCCAGCCACAATAAAATACAAAAAAATAAATAAACCTATATTACTATAATTTTGATTCCAACCAAAAAAAGATAAAAAAGCAGGTCCAAATGAAACAATTCCAAACATAACTAAGATAAGATAACGCAATTCTTTAATTGAAATATTCCTGATTAGTTTATTTAAAATTGGTGCAATTAGCATAAGGACTATATAATCTGATACATACCAATATGCACGTCCTGAAAAAGGAAATAATGAACGTATTAATTCTTTTATGCCAAACGGTACTTTCAAAATCACAGCCAATACTAATCCTATTATACATATGATAAATGTCTGGCTCCAAATTGTAATTATTGTTTTTTTATTAGTTCCTTTTTCAATTGTAAAATATGCTGTAACCATCACAAATAAGTGTATAGCTGGATATGCAACAGCTTCGGAAATATGATACAGCACATTTGTAGACAACGAAAATTGTCCGAGGGGTATTGTATCACTCAAAAATCCATTAACATGGAGTACCACTACAAATATGGTTGCTATTATTTTCAGTACATCAATTCCATTATGCCTTCCATCTTTCTCCATATCTATATCCCCTTTTCCAGTTCACTACACATTTCGCTATATAATGAATTACATATATCATCAATATTACTATCAATTAAATTATAAAAATTTTGTGCATAAGCATTGCCTTTACTATATGATCTAATACAGGCACAAAGATACTCCACTATTTCATCCCTTACTGGCTGTTTCCATTCAATTAATTTATCAACATAATTACCAAAAATGTCATCTTGCTTTATTACCCCAGGGGCATTCTCATATACAGCATTTCCACAGATAAAAACTGGTTTTCTCAAAAGCATTGCCTCAAGCCCGGCTGTACCAGTCAAAGTAGTAACTGCCACTGATTTTTCAATAAGTTTTCTTGAACTTTCCCATGGATTTATTAATTTTATATTAGGATACTTTTGTAAATCCACATAAAAATGCGGATCTCTATGTCCAAGCAAAGTATAATGTTCTTTAACATAAAAAACCGTATCAGCTGGAAGAGACTTTGCCCAGCTATCAATAAAATAAAGCTGCTTTTCATACTTCTGCGCACAGACACAAGTTGATGCTTCTGGCTGGTAATGTAATGGAAAGTAAACATACTTTTCATTAAAGTCTGCTTCTTTATAATATTTTTTACATTTATGATAGTGTAAATAAAACACAATAGGATTTAAACTATCTTTATATCCTTTATAATACATATATGAATAAGGATCATTTAGTTCTTTATCTAACCTGCCTTTAAGATACTTAATTGGTGCCAATAAAAATTGCTTATCAATCTTTGGTTTCGTTCTGACCATTTGCATTGCTGGAGGCGGACAGTCCTTCTCTTCAAATTCCTTTAATATACTATCAGCAAAACACCATTCTTCTTTGCTGTATTTAATATCCTTATAATTAATATTAAATTTTGAATTATACTGGTATTCTTCTTTTACAAAATAATGATATGTTGAATCAAGGCTTCCTCTGGCACACATCTGTGCTATATATTTAACCCCATATTTTTTTCCTACTAAATAGGCAATAAAACATTGTAAAGTTGCGATTGTTTCTGAATAATAAAAATCAATTTTATTATTATTAAAAATTTCTTCAAAAAAGAAAAATAATCCCACTGTAACCTTTACTACATAATTATAATCTCTGTTAACCAGGAATCTGTCAGTATAAATATATTTCCAAACTGGTGAACAATCATACTTTTTTTCAAATTCTACTAAATGGTTCTTTGAAAATTTATTCCAATTTTTCTTCAAAAAAACAGAAGTTTCACAAATTGTAATTCCATCAATATTTTCCTTAATATATTGGCTTTCTGAAACATTACTAGTAATAAAAAACCCACCAATACCAGAATCATATTTTTCTCTTAAATTTTTTAATATAGCCACACTATACTTGTCAAATGAAGGTCTGGCTAAAAAACATATATTCATAATTACTCCTTAATAATTGAAATAATCTGCTTTCTATAAAAAATACCATAAAACATAATAACTAATACAACTGCTAAAACAAATCCCACAACCATGTTATAAGCCAAATTATATATAATTACCCCTGGAATTAATGATATACACACAGGAATAACTGATGCATTAATTAGCTTTATTATTTTACATCCAGCGTACTTATGAACCTGGTATATAATAATAAAGGAACAAAAAATATATGACGTAGCAGTACCAAGGGCAACACTTTCAATTTTTGCTCCTATAAATATTACATAAGCTATGGAGCATATTATATTGAATATGCACATACAAACAGAGCTAATTATAAGAGATATATTTTTCTCTAATATTGTCAATATATTTCCATTAATTAACGTAGCGGCATATATAGAAAGCCCAAGTATCAATACCTGTGATGCTGGTATACCGTTACCATATCTTGGCATAAACTTATAAACTAATACTGGCAAAAAGAAATATGCTACTAATGCAACCATGCTTGTAATTGCAGCTAATACTAAAGAAAATTTCATTGATACATTTGTTAATCTTCCAATATTCCCACTTGCTCCATATTCTTTTCCCATCTTTACATAGAACAACTGTGACATTGCTGATGGAACCAGAACCATATAAGAAAAAGCATTCTGGGCAATTCCATATATTCCCAGTGCCTCTGCATCAATAAATCCAAGTATCACAAACTTATCTATTGAGTTAACTACAGTCCAAATCAATCCATTAACCAAAAGAGGTATTCCAGACACAAGTACCCCTCTAAGAAGTTTAAAATCAAGAGTTGGTTTAAAATCACTGAATGATGGTTTAAAATAAAAAACAATTCCAATCAACATTGCAAAAATACTTGTAATATAAACTGCATAGTAGCCAAACTTAGGTACTAGAAATAAACCAAGTGGAATTGATAATAATTCCAGAATAGTCACAAGACTTGGATATTTAAAGCCCTTTTCTATTCTACACCGATAATTACCATAGTTTTCAATAGTAGTTACCACAGTAATAACTGCTGAAAGAATAAAACCATAAGTAAACCGTTTATCCAATGTTTTAGTGTTTCCTATCACAATCATTCCAAATATAATTAACACCAGTGAACACAAATATACACTAAGTAAAAATGAAAATACCGTATTTCTATACTTCTTTGCTTTATTTAATTTACCAGCTCCTATCAATTGAGGGTAATCTCTATTAAAAGCACTTAACGAACCTAGCTGCAAATATGCCATATATGTCTGTAATAATAAGCATGTTGAATACATTCCATACTCAAGCGGAGCCACATAAGCTTTTACATAAATAGAATAAATAAAATGTATTCCTGCAGATATTACTGTTGCTCCCACAAATAGGATATGTTCTCCTCCATGGTTTTTGAACTTCTTCAATAATTCCCACAAACTTAGTATTCCTTTCTAAGATAATCTTTTAGATAATATCGTCTGTATTTTTGTATCATCACCCCACACAGCCTTACTATCATAAGACCTGTCAGGAAATTTTCCATAATCAAGCTTTATGTTATAATTGTTTTCTTTGATAAATCTCTCAACTCTGTCTGCCAGCTTTTCTGGTCTGCCATTACAAATGTTAATAACACCATTAATCTCATCTTGTTCAATAGTAGCAGCAACTTGCTTAACAAAATCATTATAATCTATAAAATCCCACTGGTTTATACCTGTGGTAAATGGAAATAATTCCTTTCCTTCTTTTTCAGCTGAAGTAATCTTAGAAAAAACAGAACAGCCATATTCACTATTTCCAACTATATAATACCCACGCAACCATTGAAATGTAATACCTGCATTCTTACAAAGAAGTTTAGTTGTATTTCTCAATGCATCCTTTGCAATTCCATAAAAGCTCTCTGGATGTGCAGGCGTATCTTCCTTAATACTACCTTCATAGAATCCAATTTCATGCATCGAACCCATAACAGCAACTTTCTTAATACCACTATCAATTATTTTTTTGATAAATTCATAGTGTTTTGGGAAATCTATAATATGTGATGGAGAATTATGGACAAATCCATTTCTCCATGCCATATGCAATAAAACATCTGGCTTTCCTAATTCAACAAAAGGGTTTTTCAAATTAAAAATATCACATTGTTTTATATCAGCCCTCTTATCTACGATACCTGTTCTGGAATGGCATACTGCAATAACCTCCACACCATCATTGCATAATTGTTTAACAACACCTGTACCCAAATATCCATTGGCACCTGTAACTAATACTTTCATTTTATTCAGCCTCACAAACTCCATACTAACAATACACATTAATATTTATATTAAATTCTAAATTCTTAACATTTTATCCATTCAGATTTTTTAAAATCATACTTCTTTATAACTTTAGCAGGACTCCCCACTGCAACAGAATAATCTGGTATATCCTGGGTTACTACAGAATTAGCACCAATCACACAATGTTTTCCAATAGAAGCACCACACACGCACACATTCTCACCAAGCCATGTACCTTCTCCTATTATCACATGTTTAAGTAAACGGACACTTTGACCTAATACAGGTTTAGAAATATTTTCATAATTATGTGTACAATCAGATATAAAAACCTTATCTGCTAAAAGTACTTCATTCTCTATGTCCACATTTTCCATAGCAACAATATGGGCAAAATGCCCTATCTGTACCCTGTCACCTATCTTTAATGAAATATGCCCATTAGAATTAACTCCCATAAGCCAGCTTTGATTACCTATATATGTCTTTGAACCAATCGAAATCAACTTTGGATTATCAATTTTTAATGGTTTGATAATTAATGTACCATAACCAATGTTTGCCATTATAAACTGGTAATATAAAATCCGGGTTATGTGTCCAATTATATTATTAAATTTTATCATAGTTACCCACTTCTATTTTCCTTACACTTTCATTACTGTATATTTAAACTTTAATATTACATATATTAGTCCAAAACTCTATAACTATTTCCTTATAAACATTCCTGCTTTTTCCATCTCATCCAATGACCTTTCATACCCAGAATTATCATGTTCTTGTCCTTTTACCCAATTACAAAATTGAACCAATCCATCTTCCAGGCTGATAGTTTGTTTAAATTCCAGAATTTCTTCTGCCTTTGATATATCTGCAACATTATGGGCAATATCACCAAGCCTGAAATCACCTGAAATTCTAATATCACTTTCACTTTTATAAATTTTCTTTAAAATTTTAGTAATTTCAATAACAGAAGTTCCTACACCACTCCCAAGATTTATAATTCTGCCATTACTTTCTTCATTATCTAAAGAAGATATAACTCCTGATGCAATATCTACAACATTAATAAAATCTCTGCTCTCTAATCCATCTTCAAATACATTAATCTCTTTGTTCTCAAGCATTAAAGAAGAAAAAATAGATAGAATTCCTGTATATGGATTCTTTAATGACTGCCCAGCACCGTAAACATTTTGAAATCTAAAAATTGTATACTCAACACCCAAAACAGGACACATTGTACGCAACATCATCTCTTGCGCATATTTTGTAAATGCATATAAAGAAGATGGCTTTATAGCACTATCCTCTGCTGTCTTAATTAGTTTTAATTTCTTTCCACAGACAGGACAATACATATTAAAATCTCCACTAAGCATATGTTCTCTTGTCCTGCTGTCTGGGTATATTACTCCACAATCCGGACAATTATAGCTGCCTTCTCCATATACAGAACGTGATGAGGAAAGTATAATCTTCTTAACACTACTTGCTTTTCCCAAAGATGAGATAGCCTGAAGAATATTAGAAATCCCCATAATATTTATTTCATTATATTGGTTAATCTGGTACATAGATTGCCCTGTACCAGTTTCTGCAGCAAGATGGATAATGTATTCTACATTCTTCACTAAAGGTAAAACAGTATTTATATCAGTTACACTACCTTTAACAAAAAAACATTTATCCTTAATTTTTTGATAAAGATATGATTTCTTCCAATTTTGCCCATGAATCTGTTCTGTCATAGCATCAAGCACTATAATATTCCATTCATTCATATTATTTAATTGTCTTACTATCTCAGAACCAATAAATCCTGAACCTCCAGTAATTAATATATTTTTCATAATTTACATAATCCCTTTCACCCTGTTTAAGATACAAACAAATGAAACTTTTCAAGTTCTATTGATAAATAAAATATATATTCCAGCCGAATAGTAGCATTTGTTAAATTTTTTATAATTATTGTTTCCTTTCAAATACAGCAGCACTTTCAAAATATTCTTCTGCTAATATATAGACCATAAATGGAAGGGAATATATTGGTTCTGCATTATTAAAAATAACTATTATAAAAAAATAAAGAAACTTATTATTTCTGTCACTTCCTTTTGAAGCAACAATACGGCTAATAAAAGGAAACAAGGCTATTATAATTCCAATAATCCCTGTTGTATAACACCATGTCAGAAAGCCATTTGAACTTCCTCTTCCATAGTAATCCAGCTGTTTAAATGGCTCTTCATTATAAAACCCTGTTCCACATATAGGATTTTGTAAAAAAACTTTAATTCCATTTATAATATCATTCATTCTTAAGTAATATGAACCAATATCATGATTCGTAGTACTTCTCTTTATTAAAAACAAAACAACAAGTACTGCCAAGACTACAGGTAAGACAAATGCTGCTAATAAACAATATTGTTCTTTTTTTATTTTATTAGTTTTAACAAACATAGTGCCTAATAATATTGTTGTAACTATATATCCAGTAGTTGATTGTGTTACTAAAATATTAACTAATAAAATAAAAATTTCCCATTTTTTATTTTTTCTCTGTGAAACATAAATATATAAAGCATAATTAAGATAAATCCCATACATTCCAGGTTCCCAAAAAAAACCACTTAATCTATATAAAAATTCCTTTGTTACTCCATGATATGAATAATATAAATTTAAATAATTCCTATAATAATATCCTCCTTCAGAACTCCTAATCATACTATATGGTATATTTATGTTAAAACAGTCTATAATTACGTATAACACTAAGCTAACAACAGCAATTATAATAATAATTCTGTAAAATGCTTCTGTAATTAGATTATTCCTGTTCTTTGAATATGCCCCTAAGAAATAAAATAATACAAATAAAAGAACTTTATATAACAGCTTTCCAAAACCAGGAGAATAAATCAATAAATTAATTATTATTGGTATAGTAAAAAGTATTAAAACATAAAAAAGATATTTCTCTCTTATATTTATTTTTTTATTTATAGATATAGCTACAAAATAAGAAGTCAGGCCTAACAATGCCAAACGGCATATTTTATACGAAATACCATCCGGCAATATTGCAGCCTGGACACTTCCAGACTGTTGTATTATTAAAAAAGCTTCAATATATATAAGTAAGTTTCTTAGATTTACTTTTTTAAATCTTAAAATCATTTTTCTTACCTTTCATAAAAACAGACTCTATCCATCCCTCTAAAC
>VSNJ01000018.1 GCA_009774235.1 Lachnospiraceae bacterium | reverse complement strand
ATAATATATAACATTATTAATGTTTTAAATAAATTATTGTGTAGCTTTATTATATAGCATATGGAATTTTTAAACATATTCTGGACAAAAAAAAGCATATAAAGTATACTAAATCTATGTGAAAAATGTATATGTATTATAGAATCCGCTTGAATTATGGAGGTAATAAAAATGAATATTTTAGTTGTAAATTGTGGAAGTTCTTCGCTTAAGTTCCAGCTTATTAATTCTGAAACAGAGCAGGTTAAGGCATCAGGTAATTGTGAACGCATTGGTCTTGATGGAAATATTATATATAAAACTGGTGATAAAAAGACCAGTCTTGATGTGGAGCTTAAGAACCATGGAGTTGCCATTAAGAAGGTACTTGATATGCTTGCAAGCCCTGAGGATGGTGTTATTAGTTCACTTGATGAAATACATGCTGTTGGACACCGTATGGTGCATGGGGGTGAAAAATTCTCTTCCTCTGTAGTAGTAACTGAGGATGTAATAAAGGAAATAGAAACATGTAATGAACTTGCACCGCTTCATAATCCTGCAAATATCCTTGGAGTACGTGCATGCCAGGAAGCAATGCCAGGTGTTAAACATGTTGTAGTATTTGATACAGCATTCCACCAGACAATGCCAGCTAAAGCTTATTTATATGCCCTTCCAAAGGAATATTACAGTAAGTATGGTGTACGCCGTTATGGTTTCCATGGTACAAGCCATAGTTTTGTTTCAAAGAGGCTTGCAGAACTGGCAGGGCTTGATTATGAAAATTCAAAGATGATTATATGCCATATTGGAAGCGGGGCAAGTATTTCTGCAATTAAAAATGGTAAATCAGTTGATACAAGTATGGGGATGACACCACTTGAGGGGCTTGCAATGGGTACACGTTCAGGGGATATAGACCCTGCAATTATTGAGTTTATCTGCCAGAAAGAGAATATAAGTGTAAGTGATATGACAATGATATTAAATAAAAAGTCAGGTGTACTTGGTTTATCAGGAGTATCAAATGATTTTAGGGACCTTGTTGATGCATCTGAAAGCGGAAATGAAGATGCACGTAATGCACTTGATGTACTTGTTTACAGAATAATAAAATATATTGGTGCCTACTATATGGTTCTTGGTGGTGCAGATGCCATTGCGCTTACAGCTGGTGCAGGTGAAAATAACAGTGAAGTACGTAAGGGCATTATGGAGGGACTTAGTGCAATAGGTATTAAAATGGATGAAGAAGCAAATAAAAAGCGTGGAGAGGAAGTTCTTCTTTCTACACCAGACAGTAAAGTTCCAGTGTGGATTGTCCCAACCAATGAGGAGCTTGCTATAGCAAGGGAAACTGCACGTCTTGTTTGATATTTTCATATAATCAATAGAATAATTAACTAATGCGTCGGCTTATCTGGTTGTTCTTTTATGGAGTTGTTTTAATCTGTTATAGCTGTAATTATAGTTTATTTCTATGCTTTGTATATGAATAACCAGTCTGCTCCAATGTGGCCAAAGCTGGTTATCAACTATATTAATTTTAAAACAATGAAATAAAAGTCCAGGCAGATATTTTTCTCCTAATTATTTACAGTAATAAAGCCGATAAAATAATTAAGCAGCTGTTAAGTGTGATAAATTAAAAGGCTAAGGTATATAAATATGGTGGATTGTGGATATCCACATGTATTTAAGGTTAAGGAGGGTAAATTATGAATGGTATAAGTGGTTTAGGAGTATATGAGAAAAATTATTATGACAGCCAGGTTCAGAATAAAAAGACAAATAGTACAAAGAAAACACAGTCAAAGGATAAGGAAGTAAACTTAAGTGACAGGGCAAAAGAGCTGTTAAAGGAACTTAAGAAAACATATGGCGATATTGATTTTATAGTTGCTAGTTATAATTCAGATGAAGAAGCAGATTCATATTTAGCTAATGGTACAAAGGAGTTTAGTGTACTTATTGACCCAGAAGAGCTTGAAAAGATGGCTTCTGATGATAATGTTAAGAAGAAAAACCTGGGTATAATTGAAGAAGCAAGGGAAAAACTTTCTGATATGAAAGAAAACCTTGGTGACAAGAAAGATGATGTAAAACGTCTTGGGGTTTCCATTGATAAAAATGGTACAGTAACATACTTTGCTGATTTAGAGAAGATGAGTGAGAAACAACGGGAACGTATTGAAAAGGCAAGGGAAGAGAAGAGAGAATACATAGGTGCACACAGTAATGTAAAAAGAACAAGGGTAAATGCGCCTTCGGCAGAAGAACTTCTTGAGAAAATAAAAGGTATTGACTGGTCTGTAATACAAGGACAGAGACAGGAATTAAGTGGTGGAAGATATAGTTTTAGTATCTAAATATTAGTAAAAAAAGATTGACAAACTTATTTCCAGTTGGTATAATCGAAAAAGTGTTGTAAATGGAAGTATCAGGAGGTGGAATAAATGTCTATTTGTCCAAAGAATAAATCTTCAAAATCCCGCAGGGATAAGAGAAGGGCAAACTGGAAGATGAGTGTGCCAAATTTAGTTAAATGCAGTAAATGTGGAACTTTGATGATGTCCCACAGGGTATGCAAAGCATGTGGTTCATATAACAAAAAAGAAATTCTTGCAGATGCTGAGTAATGCATGTATATAAGAATGGCATATCAGTTTTGTAATGTAAAGGGCTGCCACATTAAGCAGTTACAATGTAATCTATAGCAGGTCTGTATCTGGACTTGGGACTATATATTATATTGTTTATTGCTTTTGTGGCAGTTCTTTTTATTTAATATAAGAAAGACCAGGTTATTCTTAAGTAATAATAAATAAGGTTATGTAGTTTTTTATATAAATTGTAATACTTTAAATTAATTCAAATATTCTATATGCAAAATAAGCAAGCCTAAATCCACTACTTAAGAAGATGGAAACTTGCTTAGTGAAATTAAATTATTTTATAGTAATAGTATAAGCTGGCGTTTTACAAAATAATTCCAGAATGGATTATTTATATCAGCTGTTCCATCTGGCAATATATAAAAACACAACTTGTCATGGTATGTAATGTAGAACCTTATATTGTCATGGCCTGACTGCCATGTCTCCATTGAAGGGATAAACAGCCCTTCTTTTTTAGTGTAACATGTTGAAACAGACGCTTTTTTATAGTTTTTACAAGAGGAATGTATAAGGCTTTTATGTACTGCTGTATCTTCTGTTTCAATAAAATAATAATTCTTGTAATCAGGATAAAAATATTTTAAATTTCCATAAAATAATGGTACAGATAATATTGCATGTTTAGAACTAAGTTCAAGCTTCATATCTTGTATTTGTATTGTTTTTTCTTTGCTTGCTGGATATTGTTTTGTTATAGATATATTTTTTGGAATTGTTATATTATGGCTGTATATTATATTAATATAGCTGCCT
This sequence comes from Lachnospiraceae bacterium, assembly GCA_009774235.1. Classification (GTDB taxonomy): domain Bacteria; phylum Bacillota; class Clostridia; order Lachnospirales; family Lachnospiraceae; genus Butyribacter. The sequence continues at coordinate 36,085 of VSNJ01000018.1, read as the reverse complement.
GTTCCTGGTTTTATGCCAGTTATTGTTATATTGCATGTATCCTGGAATAATCCATAGTATGAAAGTATACTGCATATATTAAGCATATGTTTTATATCGTCATGGTTATGCAGCAGCAGAAGTTTTTCAAGTTGTGTTGCCTTGGAAGGGGCAATAAATTTGTACTGCATATATTGGGAATATATAGGAATAAGCTGTTCTCCATTATATTTGTTCTCACGTGTAATCCCAAGCCATTGCTCAAGTGCAGTCTGGGTGGCTTTTTTTATGGAAAGCAGCTTTTTAAGTGGGCGTATAAGTGCAAGTATATCTATTGAGTATTCCGTATCTGTATTATTAAATATCCTGGAACAATGCATATCTGGTTTTATATTGTATTTGCGGAATTTATTTAATATATATGGAATATCAAAGGTTTTTCCATTAAAGTGGTATAAATAATTGTAATTGCCAAGAATATTTAAAAATGCAAGTAATATTTCTGCTTCGCTTTTATAGTTATCTGCAAAGAACTGCTTAATATGCCATGAACCGGCAGCAGTGTCAAAATACATTACCCCTATCATATAAAGAGAGGAGGCATCTGGTGACAGTCCTGTTGTTTCAATGTCAAGAAATAATATTTCTTCCTTGTTTTGTGGGAATTTATATCCATATACAGGTGGTTCTATAATAGTATCTGTTATTTTCATGTGTTCCTCCATTCTTGCTAATCATTATAACTATAACGTATAATAAGTTGCAACGCAACAACTGATAGGATATAATCATATAATATAAATGAAAGGCAGGGGGTCTGATGGAAAAGCTTTTTAACCAGGAAGCAGCGTATGAAAAGTGGGACAGAAAAAATAAAATCAAAGGAAAAGATAATTATTTTGAAGAAGACCATGTAAGCTATCTAAAAGGTCTTAAGGGAAGGATACAGAACAACCTGAGTGGTTTTTTAAGGATTGCCCTGACTGCTTTAATAGTCCTTTTACAATGTCTGTTTATAATTTTTCTTCCATTTTTCTTGCAGAGTTTAACTGTTTATTTTTATTTTATATGGGAGATAACGTCTGTAATTGTAATTGTAACAATGGTAAACCGCAACCAAAGCCCTTCTTACAGGATGGCATGGATATCTATAGTAACACTTCTGCCTATAAGTGGTTTTATTATGTATTATCTGTGGGGACGGGCAAGTGGTAATAAGCGCAGGCTTGACCAGCATATTTTAAGGCAGATATCATATGGAAGCCAGTTTCTTATACAGGATGAAGATGTTTATCTTGAATTTATATCAGAACACCCTGTAGAAGGCCGTATGGTCAAATATATGGAAACTGAGGGGTTTCCGCTTTCAGGCGGCAATGCGGTTGACTATTTTTCTATGGGGGAAGATGTATTTGAAGAAATTTTCGGTGATTTAGAGAAAGCTGAAAGGTTTATTTTAATTGATTTCTTTATTGTTGCAGAGGGTGGAATATGGGATAAAATGCATGAGATACTTAAACGTAAAATTGAAGAGGGTGTGGAAGTAAAGTTTTTGTATGATGACTTTGGGGCAGCAATAAGGACGCATAAATTTTTCAGGCAAATTCTGGAGCATGAAGGGTTTGAAATCCGGGTTTTTAATCCAGTGCACAAATATACAGGTGAGTTATATATGAACTACCGTTCACACCAGAAAATACTTGTTATTGATGGGGAAGTAGGTTATACAGGAGGGTTTAACCTTGCAGATGAATATGCTAACCTGGTTGAAAGGTTTGGTGTATGGAAAGATACAGGTATACGTATAAGAGGGGATGCAGTATGGGGACTTACGGTTATTTTCCTGCAGATGTGGGAAGCATCTGAAAATACGGGAACCCATATTGAATATTTAAAATATAAGACAAATTTTGTGCATAAATGTGGGGATGTGTTCTGCCAGGTTATATCAGACGGACCTGCCAATAACCCAAGTAATCCAATAGAAAGCCTTTATAACCAGATGATTGTTTATGCAGATAAATATCTTTATATAACTACACCTTATCTTATAATAGAAGATTATATGAAAAATTCTCTTATAGAAGCAGCAAAACGGGGTGTTGATGTAAGAATTATTACACCTGGTATCCCTGATAAAAAGAATGTGAAATTACTTACCAACTATAATTATGGACCTCTTTTAAGGGAAGGAGTAAGGATATATGAATATACACCTGGATTTATACATGCGAAACAGGTACTTACAGAAAACTCTGTTATAGTAGGGACAATTAATATGGATTACAGGAGCTTTTACCTGCATTATGAAAATGGTGTATGGATGTCTGGAAAAGAGATACAAGAAGCTGTAAGGGAAGATTTCTTTAGGACATTTAAAGAAAGTAAAGAAGTGACATATGAAGAGTGGCTTAAACGTCCACGCAGGTGGAAGATTGTACAGCCGTTGTTAAATCTCTTCTCAACTTTGTTTTAAATATTACTGGATTTGTACCTGTGTGCTGCCTGGTACTACTTTATTATATAATAAGCAGCGCAGAAATGAGGATTTTATGATATATACAAATGTATGTAAGCACTGCCATAAAGTATTTAAGTCTAAAATAAAGACATCATGCTGCAAAGAATGCAGGGACCAGGATTCTGATAAGCTTGATGATATTGTACAATACCTAAGGCTTTATCCTAACAGCAATGCTTTGCAGATATCAGAGGAACTTGGAATACACCCATATGTTATAATTAAGTATATGGAAGAGGGCTGGCTTGGGGAAGCTTATGGGGAATTTTCACAGCTGCCTGATAATTAATTTTAGATTATTTCTGAAAGGTTGTTTATGTCATGATTAATTATATTAAAGGTACACTTGTTAGCATTACGGAAAACAGCATTATTGTTGAAAACGGGGGGATAGGGTATGAAATTTTTGTCCCTTTGTCTGTAATGGACAGGATTGGACAGACAGGAAGTGGAATAAAGATTTATACATATATGTACGTAAGGGAAGATTTAATACAGCTTTTTGGTTTTATGGACCAGGACGGGCTTGAGGTATTTAAACTTCTTATTACAGTAAGCGGAATAGGGCCTAAGGGGGCACTGGGGATACTTAGTGTAATGGATACAGACAGTTTAAGGTTTGCTGTGCTTGCAGATGATGCAAAGACGATAGCAAAGGCACCAGGTATAGGGATTAAGACGGCAGGGAAGCTTATACTTGAGCTTAAGGATAAGCTTAAGCTTAAAGATGTAGTAGAAGATGCTCTGGGGCGCGGTGAAACAGAAGCAGTTATGCCTGTGGATAATAACAGGAAGCAGATGGTATCTGATGCTATTGAAGCATTGGCTTCCCTTGGGTATGCGCCTGCAGATGCAATGAAGGCTGTAAGAAGTGTTAGCAGTGATACATATACGACAGTTGAAGAACTTCTGAAACTAAGCCTTAAAAATATGTAAAATATTTATAAAATATCCAGGATACATTCCTGGCTAAAAAGAAAGGCAAGGTTCTGGCATGGCTAAAAGGACGATTACTACAGAATTTACTACAGAAGATACAGGAATTGAAACAAGCCTCAGGCCTAAGTTTCTCAAAGATTATATAGGGCAGGAAAAGGTAAAGAATAATTTAAAAGTGTATATAGAAGCAGCAAGGCAAAGGAATGACCCTCTTGACCATGTTCTTCTGTATGGGCCTCCTGGGCTTGGAAAGACAACCCTGGCAGGGATAGTTGCAAATGAAATGGATGTTAACCTTAAGGTAACAGCCGGGCCAGCTATTGAAAAGCCTGGTGAAATGGCTGCTATACTTAATAACCTGCAGGATGGTGATGTGCTTTTTGTGGATGAGATACACAGGCTTAACCGCCAGGTTGAGGAGGTTCTCTATCCTGCAATGGAAGATTATGTTATTGATGTGGTTATAGGCAAAGGGGCATCTGCACGTTCAATACGTCTTGAACTGCCAAAGTTTACTCTTATAGGTGCAACTACCCGTGCTGGTATGTTATCAGCCCCTTTAAGGGACAGGTTCGGTGTGGTAAACAGGCTTGAATTTTATACGGAGGAAGAACTGGTACAGATAATAAAAAATTCAGCGGAAAAACTTGGAGTGGAGCTTGATGATGAGGGTGCAAAGGAACTGGCTGGAAGGTCCAGAGGGACACCAAGGCTTGCGAACCGCCTTCTTAAGCGTGTCAGGGATTTTGCACAGATTAAATATAATGGGGTTATTACTAAGGAAGTGGCGGATTTTGCGCTTGATTTGCTTGAAGTGGACAAGCTTGGGCTTGATAATACGGACAGGCTTATTATAATGACACTTATAAATAATTTTGGCGGAGGGCCTGTGGGAATTGATGCACTTGCAGTTTCAATAGGTGAGGATGCGGGAACTCTTGAAGATGTATATGAGCCTTATCTTGTACAAAAGGGGCTGGTGCTGCGGACGTCAAGGGGAAGGACTGCATCTGATGCAGCATACAGGCATTTTGGGATTAAAAAGATGGGAGAACTGTAGGTTATTGTACTCCGTTAATTTGTATAAAGTTTTTTATATGTAGCAATTAATTATTTTACACCATGCGGCACGCTTCCGCTCCGTGAAAAACGCAACAGTGCATAAGCCCTTACAATACAAGGGCTAAGCACAGGCGTTTTTCAAGAGCCGCTTGCTGTAAAATAATTAACTTGCTGCATAAAAATGTAAATTTTGTACAAATTAACGGAGCAATTTTAGTACATGGCTTCCCACATTTTTAATCTCCATAGACAGGATGTAGCCCAGAATACAGTAATTATGATATATGGTTTCCTGCATTTTTAATCTCCATAGACAGGATGTAGCCCAGAAATACAGTAGTGATGCTATATGGCTTCCCATATTTTTAATCTCCATAGACAGGATGTAGCCCGGAATACGGTAATGATGCTATATGGCTTCCTGCATTTTTAATCTCCATAGACAGGATGTAGTCCGGAAATATAGTAATGATGCTATATGAGAAGTACATTTTTTATTCTTCACATATGATTGCTCTAAAAAAATTCATATAGTTATAAGTACTTTCGTTTGAGGTGGATTTTCCATAAATCCAAAAATCTTCTTTAGATATGGTATCAACATATCCAATCACTTTTTCCTGAAAAAGCAAATCCATAATCTTCATATAAAACCGCATATCTCTAATTGGAAGTTGTCATCTCATAATTTCTTTGAAAGATATAAAACCAAATCATCATCATTTTTGCATTCCTCATATATCTTGCATATTTTATCTTGATACCAGACACCAGAACCGTCTGGTATATAACCACGCTTAACATACATCCGCTGGGCACTTCCATAGCCACTATGAAGTCCAACACCTAGGTACACTATGTCTGCATATGCCGCAGCAATTTGTTCAGCTATATCCATTAAAATTGTACCAATACCCCGGTTCCGGTATTTTTCTAAAACGCCAAAATCAACGATTTCCGGGTAGCCTTTTCCTCCAAATGCTCCCCATGTACTATTGGGATAAATATTTATATATCCTACTGGTTTTTCAAAATATTCTGCTACCAATGAAATTGCATTTCCAAATCTTTGGTCTTCTAATCTTTTTTGATATTTCTCAATGGACGCATCCCACCCTTGTTCAGTTTCAGCATCCACAATTACTTGCGCATCTTTATACTCCATATTGCGGATAGTTATTTGTCCGTTTGAAAAGTAAACCATACAAATGTACCTCCAAATTCCAATTTATATATTAACTGCCCTAACTTTCTTTTATTTTCAAGGCTTTGCGGTATGCCCGGCCTTAAAATATGTATCGTTATATTTCTTTAATCAGTTTTTCTTTCACAAAAAGTCCAATGAACCAAGGGCTTGAAGCCTATTTTTTCATAAAATGTATTACCGCCGCCAGTCATGTGCGTTGCACCTAAAGGTTTAAGCCTGCGGTAATGTTCTGAAAGTGCCGCTGCTGCCAAGCCTTTCTTCCGGTACTTTGGAATAGTACATAGTGGTTCCATATAAGCAAGGTGATTTTCAGGAGTCCACCACATACCTGCATAACAGACATACTCCCCTTCATCATTTTCAATGGCAACCAAATCCTCTGGATGCATGTGTGGTGCCATTAACTCATAGTATCCATGCTCAGCATCTCCATTCCAAGAACCTTCATCTTTTTCGTGGTCAAAACCTTTCCAACAGCACTCAATTATTTTTTCAACTGAAAGACTTTTAGATTCCACGAAATGAAATCCATCAGGCAACGGATAATTAAGTGGTTGTTCAAAGCCGAAGACTTTCTCTATATAGCCTGAAGATTGTTTAAAACCAACTTTTTCTGCTGCTTCTTTAATTGCATTTTGCCCACCAAAAATAACAAATCTGAGATAACCATCCACACGTGGCATTGATGAAACTGCATACGCAACCATCTCATCCGCAAGCTTCTCATAGCCCGGACGCAGACTGAAATATACATCATTTACAGGATTTTCGTAAAAAACAAGACCTGCTATGCGTCCATTATCCTCCCAAAGCTTCCAGCGGTGTACCAAGGATTTATCCATCCAGTCACTAGAAAGCGCATGCTCCAAAAATGGAGCAGGAACACCATTTCTCCAATCTTTTTCATATATCTCAATCATAAATTGATAAACATCCATAAAATCACATAAAACTCTAAAGTTTCTTGAAATTATTTTAGTCATAAATACATCCTCCTTATAAATAATAATCATTATTATAAAAAAATTATTATGTATATACAAGTAGCAAGAATAGTTATAATCAATATTACTACAAAAAGACGCCTGCTTACGCAAGCGTCCTTTGATTATCCACATATTATTTTTTTAAGTATGTTACGTGCCAATCCATACCGCTCCAGCAGTGCTTCTATGTAATATCCATTTTTAAAAAGAAGATGTATTTCCTTATTTTTTTGATAAAATTGTGTAATTTTAAAAAGTATTAAAGGAATTTTAGTAGTTCGTTGTGCAGTGTTATGGCACGGTGTTTCCATGTATGGCTTTTTATTGCAAACTGGAAGGCATCCTGCTGTATTTGTTCCATATATTCTTTATCATTTAACAGCCCGTTTACAATAAAAGGAAGCATGTCAAGTTGTTTTAAATCATAGAATATAATATTTTTACCTGGTGTAAGTATTTCATCAATATATTTGCTGTGGTCAGTTAAACAAACTGCACCATTTAGCATAGAATTAAATATACGGTCGTGTGCACCATCTTTAAACCATGGCATTACATTAAGTGACAGCTTGCTATTTGATATGGCTTCAAGACATCCATGTGACAGGACACCAGGTTTATGTATAATGTTTTCAGGATGGCGGCATGGAAGACGGTTCCATCCAGCTCCAATACAAAGCACTTTTATACCATTATCAATAAGGGTTTTGACAGCTTCACCCCTGAAATAGAACCTTATATATGCATCTATAAATATTGTATTTGGCAGGGTTTCACGCAGCTGGCTGTTTGTTATGTCTGGGATTTCATTGTAGATATGGCGTGCAATAACAGCATCATCAGGCTGGTCAGGGTTAGATATAAGTTCATCTATGATTTCATTATAAAATTCGGCATAATCATCACCATGCCGCATAATATATTTGTCATATTCATGTGGAGGACAGTAGTTGCCTGTGAATACTATGTCAACAGGACGGCTGTCTATACTTGGGAAACTGCCATCAGGGTATAGAGAAGTGCCTCCTAGTGGCAGGAACAGCCCTCTTTTAATATGTGGATAGAATTTTTTAATATATTTATCATGGTATCTGTCTATAGATATTTCATAGAAAATATCAGGTATTATTTCATATAATTCAGGATAATAGAATGGATGGTCTGCCACGATATTTACACATGGTATTTTACGTCTGTTCCATATTGATATGCCATCTGCGTCAAAAAGCGATGTCTCATAGTGTATGCCATCAAAATTAAAAGTGACCAGGATTGTATCAAAAGAATCTGCAAATTTGTATAGTGCTTCTGCACTTTCTTCCTCCATCTGCTGGTCAAACATGAAGATTTTGTAGCCAAGTGCTTCAAAGCCTTCTTTTAACTGGTATGAGAAATATTCAAAGGTCTCTGTACCGCCTGTCATTAATACTATTTTATGCCTCATCAGTAACGCTCCCTTCAAGTTACATGTGAATGATGCCATATGCCTGCATGCCAATATGTTATATAGGCGTTATAAAGGTATTATAACAGAAAATTTGCATGGTTGCCATACATGCTTGTTAAATAATTAAAAATAGATTAAAATAAAGGACGGAATAGTGATATAGCTGTATGAGTGTATAAGAAAGGAAGGTTTATTTATATGAAAATAAAATTTACTAAAATGCAGGGATGCGGAAACGACTATGTATATGTAAATTGTATGGATAAATTAATAGATAATCCTGAAAAAGTATCACAGTATATTAGTGACAGGCATTTTGGGATAGGTTCAGATGGACTTATACTTATATGTCCGTCTGATGTAGCAGATTTCAGGATGGCTATGTATAATGCTGATGGTTCAGAAGGAAAGATGTGTGGCAATGGTGTACGTTGTATTGCTAAATATGTCTATGAATACGGTCTGACAGATAAGAAAAAGATATCGCTGGAAACTAAGAGTGGCATTAAATATCTTGATATGGATATAGAAGATGGAAAAGTGCAAATGGTGAAAGTTGATATGGGTGCACCTATTTTAAAACCAGCAGAAATACCTGTTAAAACAGACAGCAGCATGGATAGTTTTATTAACCAGCCTCTTAATGTAGATGGCAACACTTTTATGGTTACATGTGTATCTATGGGAAATCCACATGCAGTGGTATTTGTTGATGATACAAAAAGCCTTGATATAAGAAAATACGGGCCAGTTTTTGAAACACACCCTGCATTTCCAGAACAGGTTAATACAGAGTTTGTCCAGGTAATAAGCCGTAATGAAATTAATATGCGTGTGTGGGAAAGGGGGTCTGGGGAAACCCTTGCATGTGGAACAGGTACCTGTGCATCTGTTGTTGCATGTGTCTTAAATGGAAAGACAGATGAAAAAGTGACTGTACATCTTTTAGGTGGTGATTTATTTATAGAGTATAACAGGGGTAATGGGACTGTATGGATGACAGGTCCAGCAGAAATAGTATTTGATGGGGAGATTGGGCTGGATATATAAGCAGGCTCGTTTTAATATATGGCAGAAAGGGGATTGTAATAATGAAACTGGATAGTTTGCTTACTAATCTGGAGTATAGGTGTGTACAAGGGACAACTGATAGGGAGGTTTCTGATATAGTATATGATTCAAGAAAGGTATCTGCTGGTGATATATTTGTATGTATTAGTGGTGCAGTAAGTGACGGGCATGATTTTGCAGCAGAAACTGCTGGAAAGGGTGCTGTGGTAATTGTTGCACAGAAGCCAGTAAATGTGCCATCTGATGTAACTGTAATTGAGGTTGCTGACAGCCGTATTGCACTTGCAGAGCTTTCCGCAGCATATTTCGGGCATCCGGCAAAAGAGCTTAAAACTATAGGTATTACAGGAACTAAAGGCAAAACAACTGCAACATATATGGTACGCTCCATTCTTGAAGCTTCTGGTATTAAGACAGGGCTTATAGGTACTATTGAAACTATAATAGGTGATGAGCATATTGCATCTGCGAATACTACACCAGAGTCATATATTGTGCAGAAATATTTCAGGAAAATGGCAGATGCAGGATGCAAATGTGTTGTTATGGAAGTTTCTTCACAGGGGCTTATGCTTAACAGGACTGGTGGTTTTACATTTGATTATGGAATATTTACAAATCTTGAACCAGACCATATAGGACCTGCTGAACATAAAGACCTGGCTGATTATATACATTGTAAAAGCCTGTTATTCAGGCATTGCAGGCATGGTATTTTTAATGCAGATGACAGCCACCTGGAGGAAATATTAAATGGACACACATGTGAAGTTGAAACATATGGTTTCTCTGAAAATGCTGATATCAGGGCTTCTTCTGTACACCTGCTTGGAAAGGGCGGGACTCTTGGTGTAGCATACCATATGAGCGGGCTTATAGATATGGATGTAGAGATTGATATACCTGGCAAATTCAGTGTATATAATTCAATGACAGCAATTTCAATATGCAGGCACTTTGGTGTTGCAGATGAAATAATTTTAAGTTCGCTTTCACAAGTACGCATAAAAGGAAGGGTTGAGCTTATAGATGTATCACCAAAATTTACTTTAATTATAGATTATGCACATAATGCAATGAGTTTAAAAAGCCTTCTGGAAACACTTAAAGAATATAATCCTAAGAGGCTTGTATGTCTTTTTGGATGTGGGGGGAACCGTTCAAGGGACAGGCGCTTTGAAATGGGGGAAGTATCTTCAAAACTTGCAGATTTAACAATAGTGACTTCTGATAACCCCCGTAATGAAGAACCACAGGCAATTATTAATGATATTGTAACGGGAGTAAAAAAAGCTGGTGGGAAATATATTACCATTACTGGCAGGCCAGAAGCTATACGTTATGCTATAGAAAATGCGGAAGAGGGCGATGTAATTGTACTGGCAGGAAAAGGGCATGAAGATTACCAGGAGATAAAAGGAAAGAAATACCATATGGATGAAAGGGAACTTGTTGCTGACGTAATAAAAGATGGCAATTTTATAAAATAACCATTTATACAACAATAATAGTATACATTGCATAAGAAATATAAGGCAGCAGGAATTGCATGGAGGATTTATGATATTTGCTGATATAATAGTTGATATATCTGTAAAAAGCCTTGACAGGACATTCCAGTATAAGGTGCCACCTGGCATGGAGAAAGATACCAGGATAGGTTCTCTTGTCCAGGTGCCTTTTGGAAAAGGCAACAGACCCCTTAAAGGATATGTTGTAAACTTGTCCAGCCATCCAGTATATGATATATCCAGGATTAAAGAAATAATACAGGTTGAAAAGCAGGGAGTGGCAGTTGAATCACACCTGCTTTCCCTTGCTGGCTGGATAAAAGAAAACTATGGCTCAACAATGAATAACGCAATTAAAGCTGTAATGCCTGTGAAAAAAGAAGTTAAAGGGCAGATAAAAAGGACTGTTTACCCTCTTGTAGAGAAAAAGGTAATGGAAGGTATGGCAGAAGAGTTTGAAAAGAAGCATAATTCTGCAAGGGCAAGGGTACTTTTTTATCTTTCAGGGATTGAAGATGATATTTATTATAATGGTGCAGATTACAGTATTATTATAAAAGAAACAGGTGTTTCTAAAGCAGTTATTGATGGTCTGGAGAAAAAGGGTATAATTGGAACAGATTTGGTGAAAAAATACCGTAATCCTATAGAAAGTGCAAGTGGGGATTGCCCAAGGCATAAATTAAATGACAGACAGAAATATATAGCAGACAGTATTTTATCTGATTACAGGGATGGCATAAGGAAGACTTATTTAATATATGGCGTTACAGGAAGTGGTAAGACAGAAGTTTATATGAATATAATTGAGGATGTAGTTGCGCAAGGCAAACAGGCAGTTTTGCTTATACCAGAAATTGCGCTTACATTCCAGACTGTAAACAGGTTTTATAAAAGGTTTGGGGACAGGGTATCAGTTGTACATTCAAGGCTTTCAGCTGGTGAGAGGTATGACCAGTTTATGCGGGCAAAGGAAGGCAGTATTGATATTATGATAGGACCACGTACAGCACTTTTTACACCATTTCCTAATCTTGGTATTATAGTAGTTGATGAGGAACATGAAACGAGCTACCAGAGTGAAACTCCTCCAAAATACCATGCAAGGGAAGTGGCTGTGCAAAGGGCAGCAATGCTTGGTGCAAGTGTTGTGCTTGGCTCTGCTACGCCATCACTGGAATCTTATTACAGGGCATTAAAAGGAGAATATAAGCTTTTTAAGATTGAAGAGCGTGCTGGCAATGCTGTGCTGCCAGAAGTTCATATAGTTGATTTAAGGAAGGAATTTGAAGCAAAAAATTATTCTATATTTAGCAGGAAGCTGGAGTTATCAATAGAAGAAAGGCTTAAAAAGCATGAGCAGGTTATTATATTTATTAACAGGCGTGGTTATGCGGGATTTATATCATGCAGGAAATGTGGTGAAACTGCTGGATGCCCACACTGTTCTGTATCATTAAAGCCACATATGCATAAAGGTGTTGTTGACAGGCTTAAATGCCACTTTTGTGGATATGAGATACCTATGCCAGATAAATGTCCTTCATGTGGCTCAAAGTATATAGGCACATTTGGAATAGGGACACAACAGGTTGAAGAAGCAGTAAGGAAGAAATTCCCACAAGCACGTACATTAAGAATGGATGCTGATACCACAGCTGGTAAAGAGGGGCATGGCAGAATTCTTGGACAGTTTGGCAGGGGTGAGGCGGATATACTTATAGGGACGCAGATGATAGTAAAAGGACATGATTTCCCTAATGTAACACTTGTAGGGATAATTGCTGCAGATTTATCACTTAATACAGGTGATTACAGGGCAGCAGAGCGCACATACCAGCTTGTTGCACAGGCAGCAGGCAGGGCAGGCAGGGGTGGCAAGAAAGGCGAAGTAGTGCTGCAGGCATACCAGCCAGGGCATTATAGTATAGTAAATGCAGCCAGGCAGGATTATGAAAGTTTCTTTAAGCAGGAAGTATCTATAAGACAAATGTTGCAATATCCGCCAGTTTCAAATATACTAGGAGTATTGGTATTTTCAGAAAATGAAGAAAGTGCCTTAAAGCTTGCCACAATAACAGCGGACATGGCAAAGCAGCATAAAGCTGTTAAAGTGCTTGGTCCAGTGGATGCTCCTGTAGCTAAGGCAAAAGATATTTACCGTAAAATGGTTTATGGTAAATGCATGGATTATAACATACTGCGTTCAGTGAAAGACTGTATAGAAGCATTTAAGGAAGAAGACACAGAATTTAAGGATTGTGGCATTATTTTTGAATTTAATTTAATAAGTTAATAAAAGAAAAGAGGGTTAATATGGCTATTAGGAAAATAAGGACAATAGGTGATGAAATACTTGGACATAACACAAAGCCCGTTAAGCTTATAACACCACGTACAGCTTTACTTATTGGTGACATGCTTGATACAATGTATGAGGCAAACGGGGTAGGGCTTGCAGCACCACAGGTGGGGGTACTTAAACAAATAGTGGTAATAGATGTATCAGAAGAAGGAAACAGCCCCCTGGTACTTATAAATCCTGAGATAATTGAACGTTCAGGTGAACAGACAGGACAGGAAGCCTGCCTTAGCGTGCCAGGAAAGTCTGGCATTGTTACAAGGGCTAATTATGTAAAAGTAAAGGCATACAACGAACATATGAAAGAAATAATTGTGGAAGGCGAAGAACTGCTAGCACGTGCACTACAGCATGAGATAGACCATCTTTCAGGCATATTATATGTTTCAAAAGTTGAGGGTGATTTAGTAGACACATCTTCTATAGATGAAAATAAATAATAATTTTGCCTAATCATACATGTACATTGATAAGCCATTACACAATGCAATTTAGTCCAGCAAACCCAGTATCCTATCCTGGCAGAAATTAAAGTTTTACTATGGAATATTAGATAAATAAAGGACTTATATGTGTTTGAAAATTAAAATTATACAAAGAGTATATTACTTTGGAATTGCCAGAGCAACATAATTTGTACAGCATTTAATTTTCAAACACGTTTTAAGGAAGGAGGCATATTTTGAGAATAGTATTTATGGGTACACCTGATTTTGCAGTTGATACATTAAACTGTCTTATAAATAGCAAACATGAGGTTGTGGCTGTATTTACACAGCCTGACAAACCAAAAGGGAGAAGCAAAAAGCCTGCCATAACCCCTGTAAAAGAGGCAGCACAGAAAGCAGGCATAGAAGTTTACCAGCCAGCCAAGGTAAAAGAACCAGAAGTAATAAGACAATTAAAAGAAATAAATCCAGATGTTATTGTAGTAGTTGCATTTGGACAAATACTGACAGCAGAGATACTAAATCTTCCAAAATATGGCTGTATAAATGTACATGCATCACTTCTGCCAAAACTAAGAGGTGCTGCACCAATACAGTGGGCTGTAATAAACGGGGATAAAGAAAGTGGTGTTACAATACAGCAGATGGATGAAGGAATTGATACAGGTGATATACTTCTTGTAAAGAAGTGCCCGTTGGATAAGAAAGAAACAGGAGGAAGCTTGTTTGAAAAGCTTGCACTTCTAGGAGGCCCTATGGTACTTGAAGTCCTTGATATGGCAGAAGAAGGCATATTAAGCCCTGTAAAACAGGATAATGAGGCACATACTTATGCAAAGATGTTAAACAAAGATATGGGATGTATTGCTTTTAATGCACCGGCAGCAGAAATTGAAAGACTGGTAAGGGGATTAAACCCATGGCCAGGCACTTTTACGTATCTGCATGGCAAGATGGTTAAAATATGGGATGCATATGTAATGCCAGAAGGGGAAATGGATGCTTCTGTAAAGCCAGGTACAATAACCAGTACAGAAAATGGAGAGATAGTTGTAAAAACTGGTGACGGATACCTTGTTATTGTTTCATTGCAGCCAGAAGGCAAAAAGAGAATGGAAACAGAGGCTTTCTTAAGAGGATATAAAGTTGAAAAGGGAGAGCAGTTTGAAGAAAGAAAGTAATTATGCAAAAGATAAAAAGCAAAATATACGTGCATATGCCCTTGATATTATTATAAATGTAATGGAAAAAGGGGAATATTCAGATAAAGCACTGCATGCAGTTTTAGACAGTGGTGTTATTCCAGATAAAAGAGACAGGGCTTTTATTTCAAGGCTTTGTGATGGGACAGTTGAAAGGGCAGTTACGCTTGATTATATAATTAACTGCTTTTCAAATGTAAAGGTCCATAAAATGAAGCCAGTTATAAGAAATATTATACGTATGGCAGTTTACCAGATATTTTACATGGACCAGGTACCAGAAAGTGCTGCATGCAATGAAGCTGTAAACCTTGCTGTAATGCGTGGTTTTGCTGGTCTCCGTGGTTTTGTAAATGGTGTAACCAGAAGTATTATGCGTGGAAAAGATACTATACAATATCCACAATATAAAGATGGTTTTATACGTTATGCCTCTGTAAAATATTCCATGCCAGAATGGATAGTGGAAAAATATTGTGCTGTATATGGGGAGGAAATAACAGAATCTGTCCTTGATGCGTATTTAAATGGGCAGAAACATACAACAGTAAGGTGTAATATTTCTAAGGCAGATGTATCTGAAATAACAGGACTGCTTAAAAGGGACGGAGTTAGTGTACAAGAAGGTAGTTTCTTCACGTATGCATTAAAAATAAGCGGATATGACCGCCTGGCATCACTAGGTGTATTCATGGACGGGCTTGTGCAGGTGCAGGATGAAAGCTCAATGCTTGTTGCAGCAGTTTCACGGATTAAAGAGAATAATACAATTATTGATATATGTGCTGCACCTGGCGGTAAGACATTGCATGCGGCAGATATTTTAAATGGTACAGGAAAAGTTATATCTTGTGATATTTCTAAAGGTAAAACGGAACTTATACGTGAAAATGTAAAGCGTACTGGGTTTGGAAATATATGTGTATATGAAAATGATGCACTTTTATACAAGGAGGAATGGAAGGAAAAAGCCGATATAATTATTGCAGACCTTCCATGTTCAGGGCTTGGGGTAACAGGCAAAAAATGTGATATAAAATATAAAACAAAGCCTGGTGATATAAAAGAACTTGCTGCTTTACAAAGGGATATACTGGAAATATCAGGCAGGTATGTAAAGCCCGGTGGAAGGCTTATATATAGCACATGTACTGTTACACAGGAAGAAAACCTGGAAAACTTAAAGTGGATAACTGACAGGCTGCCATTTGTAAATGAATCTATAGAAGAAGTGCTTCCAGAGTGCCTTAAAGGAAAGACAGGAAGGGACGGGTATATACAGGTGCTTCCATCAAAAGATGGAACAGATGGTTTCTTTGTAGCTTCATTTATTAAAAGAGATTAATTATGTATTAATCTAAAAAACAGGATGGTGATACATTGGCAGAAAAACAAATAGAAAAAAAAGATATAAAAAGCCTGGATTTTGATGAATTAAAAGAGTTTATTGAAAGTATAGGTGAAAAAGGATTCAGGGCAAAGCAGGTGTATGGGTGGATACATAAGAAACTTGTGCCATCTTTTGATGATATGGCAAACGTTCCAAAAGAATTAAGGGAAAAATTTAAAAAAAGTTGTACAATTACAAGCACAAATGTAATAAAGAAACAGGTTTCTGCTGATGGAACATGTAAATTCCTGATGCAGCTTTATGATGGTAATACAGTTGAAAGTGTACTAATGAAATATAAACATGGCAACAGTGTGTGTATATCTACACAGGCAGGATGCCGTATGGGATGCAGGTTTTGTGCATCAACAGTGGGAGGTCTTATAAGGAACCTTGCGCCATCAGAAATGCTTGGACAGGTATATGAAATACAACGGCTTACAGGAGAACGTGTTTCTAATGTAATACTTATGGGCATAGGAGAACCGTTAGATAACTATAATAACGTTGTAAAATTTATAAAGATGCTTTCAGATGGTAATGGTTTAAATATAAGCCAGAGAAATATTACACTTTCTACATGTGGCATTGTAGAAAAAATTAAAGAGCTTGAGGAAGAGCATCTGGCAATAACTCTGGCAATATCATTACATGCACCAGATGATGGTATAAGGAAACAGATAATGCCTGTAGCGGAAAGATATTCCATTGATGAAATAATAGAAACTTGCAGGCATTATATAGAAAAGACCGGACGCAGGATAACATTTGAATACAGCCTTATGGAAGGAACCAATGACCAGCCGGTACATGCGGAAAAACTTGCAAAACTTCTGCATGGAATAAACTGCCATGTGAACCTTATACCACTTAACCCTGTAAAAGGAAGGGCAGGAAGCCGCCCAGGAACTACAGGGATACAGCACTTTAAATTAATACTTGAAAAAAACCGGATAAATGTTACTATTAGAAGAGAAATGGGCAGTGACATAGATGCTGCCTGCGGCCAGTTAAGGAATAAGAACAAAGGAGGGGAACTACATGAAAACATATGCGAAAACTGATGTTGGCAGGAAACGCCAGATGAACCAGGATTACTTTTACTGCTGTGATAATCCCGTTGGTAGTTTCCATAACCTGTTTATTGTTGCAGATGGCATGGGAGGACATAAAGCAGGAGACCATGCTTCAAAGCTTTGTGTAGAGAGTATAGTACATTCAATAGCATCAAGCAGGCATAGTACTCCTGTAACAATATTTAATGAGGCAGTTATGGCCGCTAACATGGCTGTATATAAAGAAGCCAGAGAAAATTCACAGTATGAAGGCATGGGCACAACAGTGGTTGCATGTACATTGCAGGACAGGACATTATATGTAGCCAATATTGGGGATTCACGCTTATATCTTATAAATAACGGGATAAAACAGATTACAAGTGACCATTCACTCGTTGAAGAGATGGTTAAGAATGGTAATATAACAGAAAGGGAAGCAAGAATACATCCACAGAAAAATATTATAACAAGGGCATTAGGCATTGATGACCGGGTACGTGCGGATTATTTTGAAATATCAGTAGAAACATCAGATATTGTACTTATGTGTACAGACGGGCTTACAAACATGATTGAGGATGATGATATTGAATATATTGTAAAGCACAGTAGTTCTATTGAGAAAGCAGTTGAGGTGCTTGTAGCTAAGGCCAATGAAAACGGTGGCTATGATAATATTACAGTGATTCTGGCAGAAGTAGTCTGAAATCTAAGTTCTGCTTTATAAGCCAGGACAGTGCCTGGCATAGGATTAATTCAGGAAAAGAGCCATAAGTGGCGGAATGGAGGATAGAATGATTAGTCCGGGAATGATGATAAGTGAAAGATATGAAATTATCGATAAAGTCGGTTCCGGCGGCATGGCAGATGTTTATAAAGCCAAATGTCACCGTTTAAACAGGTATGTTGCAATAAAAATTCTGAAACAGGAATATAGTAATGATGCTAAATTTGTAACTAAGTTCAGAGGAGAAGCACAGTCTGTTGCTGGACTGTCACATCCTAATATTGTAAATGTATATGATGTAGGTGATGATAACGGCTTATATTATATTGTTATGGAACTGGTTGAAGGCATTACCCTGAAGAAATTTATTGAGAAAAAGGGTAAACTTGATGTAAAAGAAGCAGTTGGTATAGGTATACAAATTGCACAAGGAATGGAAGCAGCACATGACAACCATATTATACACCGTGATATAAAACCACAAAATATTATTATTTCCAAAGAGGGAAAGGTAAAAGTTACAGATTTTGGAATTGCCAAAGCAGCGACCTCAAATACAATTACATCTAATGCAATGGGTTCAGTACACTATATCAGCCCTGAACAGGCAAGAGGCGGTTATAGTGATGAGAAAAGTGATATTTATTCGCTTGGCGTAACTATGTATGAAATGCTTTCAGGCAAAGTGCCATTTGAGGGAGAAAGCACAGTTACAGTTGCGCTTGCACATATACAGGAGGATGCGCCTTTACTTGATACAATGGGGCAGGATATACCACGCAGCCTTTCTAAGATAGTACAGAAATGTATGCAGAAAAAGCCAGATATGCGCTATATGTCAGCAGCGGCACTTATCTCAGACCTGAAACGTGCACTTGCAGAACCAGATGGCAGCTATGTTATATATATGGCAGATAATGTAGATTCTTCGCCTACTATAATGATTTCGGATGCAGAATTAGGTGATATTAAAAAAGAAGCAGGAAGGGTAGTTCCTGAGACTGTAAGGGAAGAAGAAAAACTTGATGAAGATGCTATAGACCCAAAACTTGAAAGGATACTTAAAGTATGCAGCGTTGCAGTTGCTATAATTATAATAGTAGTAATACTTCTTATTGTCGGAAAAGTAAGTGGATGGTGGGGAGAAGGTAAAAATAAAGATAAAGTAGATACAACACCTGTGCCAACAGCTACAGGGGAAGCACTTCCTACAAGCGGGGTATCTGCTAGTATGGCAGATGTGCCTGATATTACAGGACATTCCCTTGAAGAGGCAGAAAAAATGCTTGATGATGTAAACCTTAAGTGGAAACTGGAACCTGTTGAATCAGATGAAGATGCTAATAAAGTTATAGACCAGAAACCAAAAGCGGGAGACCAGGTAGAAGAATATACAATAATAACTATTTATTACAGCCAGGGGAAAACTAATATAACAATTCCAAACCTGGTAAATTATACAGTTGAGTCTGCAATGACTGAGCTGGAAAGTCTTGGGCTGGCAGTTTCAGGAAAAACGGAAGTATATAGTGACAGTGTAGAAGCTGGAAAAGTATGTGGTACTGACCCTGTTGTTGGTTCAGCTGTGGGCAAAGGTTCAGCTGTTAATATACTGGTAAGTAAAGGACCAGAAAATAAGATGGCAAAAGTGCCGAATATTGTTGGAAAGACAGAACAGGTTGCACTTGAAAGGCTTGCAGAAAGAGGTCTTAAAGGCAAGAAAGTAAATTATATTTATTCTGATAAATACGAAAACGGAGTAGTAGTAAACCAGTCAGTCGCAAGGGATACAGAAGTGGAAGTAGGTACTGTAATTGATTATGCTGTAAGCCTTGGACCAAAAGAAGACCCTGTTGAGACAGAAGCACCTCCTACACCTGAACCTACAGAGGATGTTTCATATGTTTATATAGGAAGTGTAACTATAAGCGGCAATCCTTTTGATTTCCCAGAAGACAGTGGCAAGATTACACTTGTGCTTATGCAGGATGGGGATAAGAAAACGGTCTGGGATGGTGTATTAGGTTATGATGATTTCCCTAAGAAGTTTGAGATAGAAGGATGGAGCGAAAATAATGGAACTGTAACCCTGTACAGGGATGACGAAGCAACTGGCAACTCATATAATGTAGAATTTAAAAGGACCAGGGAGTAATGGAAGGTAAAATAATACGTGGTATAGCAGGTTTTTACTATGTGCATGCCAATGGCATGGGAGTTTTTGAATGCAAAGCAAAGGGAATATTCAGGAACAATAATATAAAACCCCTTGTCGGGGATAATGTAACCCTTGAAATACTGGATATGGAAAATATGTCTGGAAATATAACAGATATACTTCCAAGAAAGAACTGCCTTATAAGACCGGCAGTTGCTAATGCAGACCAGGCAGTAATTATATTTGCAGCATCATATCCAAAACCTGACCTTAACCTTCTTGACAGATTTTTGTTAATGATGGGTATGCAGGGTATTCCCGTAGGCATATGTTTTAATAAAGCAGATGATGTTTGTGGGGAAGAACTTTTACAGCTTGCAGATAACTATAAAGATAGTGGCTGTATGGTTTATGTTACAAGTACAGTTACAGGTGCAGGAATTGAAGAACTTAAAGAAAGCCTCAAAGGCAGGACAACAGTTCTTGCAGGTCCGTCTGGTGTTGGGAAATCTTCTGTAATAAACAGATTGTTCCCAGAAGCAAATATGGAGACTGGGGATATTAGCAACAAAATAAAAAGAGGAAAACATACAACCAGACATTCAGAACTTTTCAGTCTTGGAGATGGTATATATGTTATGGATACACCAGGTTTTACATCGTTAAGGCTTCCAGCAGCTGAAAAGGAAGAAGTTAAGGATTATTACCCTGAGTTCCAGGACTATATTGGGGAATGCAGGTTCCTGGGATGTGTACACATTAATGAGCCAGGCTGCGCTGTTAAAAAGGCAGTTGAAGAGGGAAAGATTTCCCAGAACAGATATAGCAACTATAAACAGTTTTATGAAGAAATAAGCCGTATCAGAAAATATTAGTACAGGTTATATGTCCTGCCAGGTATGCTGGCAGGACAGGAAATGGAGGAGGATTATGAGTGAACTTGCACCATCTATATTAGCGGCAGATTTTAACAGGCTGGGAGAGCAAATAAAAGAAGCAGGCAGCACAGGGACAAAATATCTGCATATAGATGTTATGGACGGGCTGTTTGTACCATCAATTTCTTTTGGAATGCCACTTATTGAATCAATAAGAAAAGAAAGTGACATGTTTTTTGATGTACACCTTATGATAAATGAGCCAGCAAGATACCTGAATGAATTTGCAAAGGCAGGTGCTGATGGCATTACAGTCCATAAGGAAGCATGTGGGGACTTAAAGAATACATTATATGGAATAAATAAACTAGGGCTTAAAACAGCTGTTTCAATTAACCCTGAAACACCTGTACAGGCAATAGAGGATGTACTTGATATGGTACATATGGTTCTTGTTATGAGTGTACATCCTGGCTTTGGAGGCCAGAAGTTTATTCCAGGCGCACTTGAAAAGGTAAAGTGGCTTAAAGATGCCAGGAAAGAAAAAGGGCTGGACTATAAAATAGAGATTGATGGTGGTGTAAATAAAAGTAATATTGCGGAAATATCACAAAATGGTGTTGATATAATTGTTGCAGGTACAGCAGTTTTTGGTGGGAACATTACAGAAAATATTAATTCATTAAAGGAGGTTCTGTAACATGCTTCTAGAAAACCTTGTATTAGGCAGAACAGTTGAAATAAATGTTTACAGGGAAGAATACCGTTACCATCTGGTCAGTAAAGTAGAATCAACAAGTGCCAGCAGGCTTTGTGTAACATTGATAGCTTCTAATAATAAGGCTTTCCAGTTTAAACCAGATGACAGGATAAAAATTGTTTACAGGGATTCAGAAAAGATATGGGAGTGGGATAATGTAAAAGCAGGTGTTATAAAAAAGGGCAAGGCTTCTTTGCACTATTTTGATATTGTGGATGGTGGAAGTTCATTTAACAGGAGAAATGCATACCGTGTAACAATTAACCAGGAAACTATGATTGGATATTATGACCAGTATGGTACTACTGCCAAAAGTTCAGAAATGCAGAAATTTGACCTGTCAGAAGAGGCAAGTGCCCCTCCTAACCTTACAGTGCCACAATTTGTCCATGGCTATGTGCGTGATATAAGTGAAACAGGTGTAGGTATATGTAGTAACTATGAGTTTAATATTGATGATGGAATGTTTTTAAATATCCAGTCACATTATGGAAAGCTTCCAGTCAGGGCAAAGGTAGTAAGAAAAGCTGACAGGAACCCTGCAAAGCATAAATATGCTAAATATTATGGCTGTGTATTACTGCAGACAGATAATAAACTTTCAAAGTATATATTTGATATACAACGTATGGCTATAAAGTCACAGAAAGAGCATGAAGATGAGGAAGAACTGCGCAAAGAGCTTAAGAAGCTTGAGAGGGGTATTTTATATAATAAAAGCAAATCTGCAGGCAGCGGGCTGCATATTAAAGGGATAAAGACAGTTTCAGATATGGAAGACAAAGTTAAAACTATGCCACGCCAGAAAGTTGAAGGAATAGTAACAGCAGATGAAGTCCAGGAGCGTGAGGTTAAAATAAGACAGCGCCAGAAGATAGAAGGAATAATAACAGAAGAAGAAGCAAGGGAAATAGAGATGAAGAAAGAGCCAGTGCCACGCCAGAAGATAGAAGGAATAAAGACAGCAGCAGATGTAGAAGAAGAGATGAAGAAGAGAAAAGAAAATAAAGAGCCTTCACCAGCAATAGAAGGAATAAAGACGGCAGGGCTTAAATAAATATATGGAAGGTTATTTTAAAAGGTAAGTGTATGATTGGAAGAACTCTTATCCTGGGTGGGGGAGAGACTGACTATAGTTTTGCAGAAACATATCTTGAAGGACAGAAGTTTGACAGTGTGGTATGTGCAGATTCAGGGCTGGCAGCCGCCAAAAAACTTGGGCTTGATGTAAGTTTTTTTATGGGTGATTTTGACAGTGTGGATAAAGAAGTTTTGGCAGAATATATGGAGATGGGACAAACATGTGAAGAGGGTACAAAGTTTATAAAGTATCCTGAAGAGAAAGATTATACAGACCTGCATCTTGTCCTTGAATGGGTAACAGGACAGCAGCCATCTGAAATTGTAATACTTGGTGCGACAGGCGGCAGGCTTGACCATTTTATTGCTAATGTCAATATATTAATGCTTCCTATGCAGAATAATATACCAGCATATATTATAGACCCATATAATAAGCTGTGTTTGATTAACAGCATGTACAGAATTAAAAGAAGCAGTTTATGGGGGAAATATATATCACTGTGCCCGCTTACAGAGAAAGTTACAGGTGTGTGCCTGAGTGGAATGAAGTATCCGCTTACTAATGCAGTTCTTAAAATTGGGGAAAGCATAGCAGTAAGTAATGAAATGGCAAAGGATGCAGAAGAGGCTGTAATTTCACTGGATAAGGGCATACTGGTAGTAATTGAGTCAAAAGATGCATAGTTCTTAGGGGTGTTTGAAAATTAAATGTTCCACAAGTTATGTGGCTCTGGCAATTCCAAAATTTTACCAACAAAAAACCATGTTTGCAGGCAATGCAGATTGCGAATATCCGTTTGACTGGACTGAATAATATTGTAACTGGTGTTCTGTCACAACAGAAAGTGAAGTTTTATTAGAACTTTAAGAATTGTCAGGATGGACAGCATAGGAGAGGGTAATGGAATTCCAGAGTATACTTTTGCTAGAAGTTATGGGACAGATTTGTTTAAGGAACTTGAGGAAGAAGTATTTTTATAATAGCTAGATAAAGTGCATTGCGGAAACAGTTCTGTTATAGTACAATTAAGAATAAAACAGCTGGGGATTATTTCCGGCATCTTTTTATGCAAAGGTGTAATTGAAAAAATGTTTAAGATAATATAGAATTGGTATAGTAAAAATATAGAGAAAGGTGGAAACTCTTGGAAAGAAGGAGTTTCTGGACAGGTAAAGTAAGAAATGAAACTAGGAATTGTAGGTTTGCCCAATGTTGGTAAAAGCACATTATTTAACTCATTAACAAAGGCAGGAGCAGAGTCAGCGAACTATCCTTTTTGTACAATTGACCCTAATATAGGCATAGTTCCTGTACCAGATGAAAGGCTTGGCGTACTTGCAAAGATGCATAAATCAGCAAAGATTGTACCTGCTGCCATTGAATTTGTTGATATCGCAGGGCTTGTAAAGGGTGCATCCAAAGGTGAGGGCCTTGGCAACCAGTTTCTTTCTAATATACGTGAAGTTGACGCAATTATCCATGTAGTACGCTGTTTTGAAGACAGTAATATTGTACATGTTGATGGAAGTATAGACCCATTACGTGATATTGAAACAATAAATCTTGAACTTCTTTTCTCAGACCTTGAGATTTTGGAAAGACGTCTTGCAAAGCTTGTAAAAAGTGTAAAAGGTGATAAAACACAGGTTAAAGAAAAAGAGCTTGTGGAAAGCCTTAAGAAATATATGGAAGATGGCAATCTTGCCAAGAATTATGAACCAGCAGATGACGAAGAAGCAGAACTGCTAGAAAGTTTTAACCTGCTTACTTATAAGCCTGTTATTTATGCTGCAAATGTTGCAGAAGAAGACCTGGCAGATGATGCAGCAGGCAACAGCAATGTCAGTAAAGTAAGGGAATATGCCAAAAGTGAAGGTTCAGAAGTATTTGTAATCTGTGCACAGATAGAACAGGAAATAGCAGAGCTTGATGATGACGAAAAGAAGATGTTTCTTGAAGAACTGGGTCTTGAAGAAGCAGGTCTTGAGAAAATGATACGTGCAAGTTATTCACTGCTTGGGCTTATAAGCTATATAACATCTGGTGAAATGGAAACAAAGGCGTGGACAATTAAAAAGGGCACAAAGGCACCACAGGCTGCAGGCAAGATACATTCAGACTTTGAGAGAGGCTTTATACGTGCGGAAGTTGTAAGTTATAATAACCTTGTAGAACAGGGAAGCATGAATGCAGCAAAGGAAAAAGGGCTTGTGCGTTCTGAGGGCAAAGAATATGTTGTGCAGGATGGAGATGTTGTATTATTCCGTTTCAATGTTTAAAAAGGGTGTATGCCAGCAATAATAACTGGTATGGAGGTCAGTCATCATGGGAGCAGATATAAGATTCCCGCATATGGGAATTGAAATAGAAAACCTTGGAAAAAGCATTTCTATCGGAGATTTTTCTATAGCTTATTATGGAATAATTATATCCTTAGGAATGTTATGTGGATACCTTATGGCAGTATTCCAGGCAAAAAGGACAGGACAGGATAAAGAAATGTATCTTGACCTTGCATTATGGGATATTGTATTTGCAGTTATAGGCGCAAGGCTTTATTATGTAATATTCAGCTGGGATTATTACAGCCAGAATCCAGGTGAAATATTAAATATACGTGGCGGCGGCCTTGCTATTTATGGTGGTGTAATAGCAGGTGTAATAACTACTTTTGTATTTTCAAAGATAAGGCAGGTTCCATTTCTAAGACTGGCTGATACTGCATGTACAGGTCTT
The DNA here is from genome assembly GCA_009774235.1 of Lachnospiraceae bacterium. Lineage (GTDB taxonomy): Bacteria > Bacillota > Clostridia > Lachnospirales > Lachnospiraceae > Butyribacter. The sequence goes on along the minus strand of VSNJ01000018.1, from coordinate 10,558 downwards.
TTAGTGGGCCAGATAATGGGAAGATGGGGTAATTTTTTTAACAGGGAAGCTTTTGGAGGCTATACAGACAGCCTTTTTGCAATGCAGATACGTATGTCTGATGTAAATACATCTTATATTACAGATGAATTATATAATAATGTAGTATCTTATAATGGTATAGATTATATACAAGTCCATCCTGCATTTTTATATGAATCTGTGTGGAATATATGTGTACTTGCAGTTATACTTGTTTTTACAAAACACCGTAAGTATGACGGGCAGTTATTCCTGATATACCTTTTAGGATATAGTGCTGGCAGGGTGTGGATTGAGGGACTCCGGACAGACCAGCTGGTTCTTTTTGGGACTGGAATAGCAGTTTCACAATTATTGTCTGGCATACTTGCAGTTATTGCTGCAACTGTACTTATATATAAGTTTATAAAATCCAGAAAATAAAACAGACGATATATTATATAGCCGGGGCGTGCCTGGAAGTTGCTTTTTGTGGTGTGTAATGCAAAAGGTGATTTCCAGGCACGCCCTATGTAGTATTTATAAACAGACCAGACAACGGGGGTTTACAATTTAAAATCCATTATTTTATTATATTAAAACAGATGGAAACCAATTTTGCGGATAATTATACAGTTTGATATATAAAATTGGATTTCCAAATGTAAAAACAGTCTTGAAATACCCCAAACCAATATTGGTTTGAAGCAATGCAAAATACTTGTGTATTAAAGAAGTGGGGAAACTCAAATTATATTGAAAATTTATTTCCATGATAAACCAGTGTATTATAACAATAAGGTGCAGCTTTCGTAAAAAATGCTTGATAAATTGTGTCAAAAGTTATATTATACTCTATAAGTGGATTAAAGTGGGGGAAAAGCCATACTAAGTGGGTGAAAGTGGGGTGGCTGCCATGTTCATGGGACAATATGGACATAACATTGATTCAAAGGGCAGGACAATCATACCATCTAAATACCGTGAAGGCCTTGGGGACACATTTGTTATTACCAGAGGCCTGGACGGATGTCTTTTCCTTTATCCTATGCCAGAGTGGGAAAAATTTGTAGACAAGCTGCAGCAGCTTCCTTCAAGCCAGAAGACAAGGAAGATACAAAGGCAGTTTCTTTCCAAAGCCATGGAAGTATCATTGGACAAACAGGGGAGGATACTTGTGCCCAAGATGTTACGGGCAAGTGCAGGGCTTGAGAAAGAAGTGGTTTTTGCAGGTATGATGAACCGGGTTGAAGTATGGGATAAGGAACGGTTTGCTGCTGAAGAACTTGAGGAAGAAGAAGTTTCACTTGACAGCATTATGGATGAGCTTGGCATCCCGCTATAATCTTACAGTACATTACAATATAAGCAGGAGGCCGCTATGGAATTTGTACATAAGCCCGTACTATTAGAAGAAGTGATAGATGGACTTGCTATTAAGCCTGATGGCATTTATGCAGATGGTACATTAGGCGGCGCCGGCCATGGGAGCAGGATATGTGAAAAGCTTAACGCACAAGGGCGGTATATAGGTTTAGACCAGGATGCAGATGCTGTCAGGACCAGTTCAGAGAGGTTAAGCAGGTTTGGGGGCAAAGCGCTTGTAATAAGAAGCAATTATGCAGATATGCCGCAGGTTCTTAAAGAATCAGGCATTGAAAAAGCCGATGGCATACTTCTTGACCTGGGGGTATCATCATTCCAGCTTGATACAGCGGAAAGGGGGTTTTCATACCGTGCAGATGCCCCACTTGATATGCGTATGGATAACAGGCAGGAGTTATCTGCGATGGAAGTAGTGAACCAGTATCCAGAGAGCAGGCTGTTTCATATAATAAAGGACTATGGAGAAGACAAGTTTGCTAAAAATATAGCAAAACATATAGTGGCAGAACGTTCAAAAACTCCAATCCTTACAACAAAAAGGCTGGCAGAAGTAGTAAGCCAGGCTATACCAATGAAGTTCAGAAAGCAGGGCGGACATCCTGCTAAAAGGACTTTCCAGGCAGTCAGGATAGAAGTCAACCATGAACTGGATGTTTTAAGCAACAGCTTAGAAGATATGATTGATATTTTAAAACCTGACGGAAGACTTTGTATAATTACATTCCACTCGCTTGAGGACAGAATTGTAAAACAGGCTTTCCGCAAAGCGGAGAATCCCTGTATATGTCCTCCTGGTTTTCCAGTATGTGTGTGCGGAAATGTACCTAAAGGCAAGGTGGTAAACAGGAAGCCAGTACTTCCAAGTGAAGAAGAGATGGAACAGAATCCACGTTCCAAAAGTGCAAAATTAAGAATCTTTAGACATAATTAGAGGAGGAATTATATGGCTGATGTATCAAACCGGCGGGTGGGAAACCAGTACAGACAAGGAAGAAATGCATCCAGTTACAAAAGATCTGCTTATGTCAATAATATCAATGGCATTGATGGGAATACTGCAAGACAACTAAACGCTGTTCCAAAAAGAAGGGAAAGATATGAACCAGTACACAGGCCACGCAGACGTCCAGAGAAGCAGCCTGTAAAAATGCCTGGTATTGATGGGGCTTCTTTTATATTTCTGGCATGTGCTTTATGTATTGTAGTATTTGTAGCACTTTCATATGTACATTTACAAAACAATGTGCGCAGCATGGAGAAAGAAGTTGTGTCTATGCAGGCAGAAATTGAAGAACAGCAGGAGAAAAATAATATAAAGTACAATGAGATTGTTGCAAGTGTTGACCTTGCTGATATATACAAGCTTGCAACAGAGAAACTCCATATGGTAAGGGCAGATAATAACAAGATATATAAATACAAGAATAAAAAGAGCGACATGGTAAAACAGTACGCAGATATTCCAGGAGCCGGGGATTAGAAGGTGGTTTATGGGCAGAAAAGCAGCTGATACAAGAGGCAATGTACGTATTGCAAGAAAGTTTATGTATGCAAGGCTTTTATTAATTTTTGTTATGGTACTTGCTGCATTTATAGGATTAATGGTACGTATAGTCCTTCTTGGCAAAGAAAAAGGAGATGCATATGAGAAAAAGGTACTTGCACAGCAAAGCTATGTAAGTAATGTAGTACAGTATAAGAGGGGGGACATTACAGACAGGAATGGCAATAAGCTTGCTACAAGCATTAAAGTATACAATCTTATAATTGACCCTAAGCTGGTACTGTCTGATGAAAAGTTTCTTAAACCTACAGCAGATGCTTTAAATAAAGTTTTTGGAATTACACAAAAGAAACTTGAGGAAATACTTGAGGAAAAACCTTCATCACATTATTATGTAATGGAAGATTTTAAACATCTTGGTTCTAAAAGTGTAAATAACTTTGAAAAGCTGCAGGAAAAGAATAAATATATAAAAGGTGTATGGTTTGAAGAGGAGTATATAAGAAATTATCCTTATTCAACAGTTGCATGTGATGTTATAGGTTTCTGTAATTCCAATGAAGAAGGGGCATGGGGCATAGAGAAGGAGAATAATTCTTCTTTAAATGGTTCATACGGCAGGCGTTATGGATATTATGACCAGGGACTTGACCTTGTCCAGACTGTTAAGCCAGCAGTTAATGGAAATACAGTAGTTTCAACTATTGATGTCAATGTACAAGGTATAGTTGAACAGCATATGGAGAAGTTTGAAAAAGAAACTGGCTCAGATAATATAGGATGTATTATTATGAACCCTAATAATGGGGAAATATATGCAATGGCGTCATATCCATGCTATGACTTAAATAATCCAAGGGATTTATCAGATTTCTATTCAAAGAAAAAGCTGGCAAAGATGAGTGAAGAAGAAAAGCTTGAAAAGCTTAATGCATTATGGCGTAATTACTGTATAAGTGATTCATATGAGCCTGGTTCTACATTAAAACCTGTTACTGTAGCAGCTGCGCTTGATGAAGGGCTTACAGCTGGTGACAAGTATTATAAATGTGATGGCGGGCAGCAGGTAGCAGACAGGTATATTAAGTGTGTTGCACATGCCAGAGGCGGACATGGTTATACTACAATATGCCAGGCACTTATGTGGTCATGTAATGATGTACTTATGCATCTTGGTTCAAAACTTGGCAAGACAACATTCCTGGAATATATAAATAATTTTGGGTTTGGGCATAGAACAGGCATTGATTTGCCTGGTGAAGCTTCAGGTGCAATATTTACTGAGAATACCATGGGACCTGTACAGCTTGCAACATCAAGCTTTGGACAGAGCCAGACTGTTACAATGGTACAGATGGCGGCTGCATTCAGTGCTGTTATAAATGGAGGTAACTATTACCAGCCACATGTTGTAAAAGAAATAACCACAGAAACAGGTGCCGTAGTTTCTTCTAATGATAATATGCTTGTAAGACGTGTAATAACAGAAGATACAAGCAAACTTTTAAAGAGTTACCTTTATAAGACAGTTTCAGAGGAGGACGGCACTGCAAAACCAGCACGTGTTAAAGGCTATGAAATAGGAGGAAAGACAGGTACTGCAGAGAAGCAGCCAAGGGGACAGGGCAATTACCTTGTTTCATTTATAGGATGTACACCAGCAGAAAATCCAGAAGTGGTAATATATGTAATTATAGATGAACCTTATGTTGAAGACCAGGCACACAGCACATATGCAACAGAATTTGCAAGTGATGTAATGAAAGACGTACTTCCATTTCTTGGAATTTATCCTGATACCAGCAAGGCAAACCAGAAAAAAAATAAAACATCCAAATCTAAGATAAAGCTGCCATCCACAAAGGACGGAAGGTTTATAGAAGCGCCAAAAGGCGGGTTTTCTAATAAAGATTATGGTGTGGCAGGACAGTAGTGGTATTATGGGTTTATAAAGCCATGTACTGCAGGTTATAGAAATTATCCAGCATTAATCATATTTTCCATAAATATTAATAAGCTATAGTAACAAATTATATATGGCAGTGGAATATGAAAAGTTGTAAAACAGCGCAAAGACAAAGGCTTATATTTGCCTACACTATAGTCTGCATACTAACAGTTGCGTTATTATGCAGACTTGCTTATTTAATGCTTGGCAAAGCTGATTATTATGGGGCTAAGGCAAAGGATGTACAGCAGAGGGAAAGGAGCATCAAGGCTGAAAGGGGCATAATATATGACAGGAACGGGGTAGTGCTTGCAGGAAACAAGCCAGTATCTACTATTTCAGTAATACATAACCAGATTACTGAACCAGAAAGGGTTATATCTGTACTGTCAGAAGTGCTTGGTATTGATGAAGCGAAAGTACGCAAGAGAGTTGAAAAGGTTTCTTCCATTGAAAGGATAAAGTCAAATGTAGACAAAGAAACATCTGATAAAATCCGTGACATGGGTCTTGACGGGGTAATGGTGGATGAGGATTATAAAAGGTATTACCCATATGGTAATCTTGCGTCAAGGGTTATAGGTTTTACAGGTGCAGATAACCAGGGGATTATCGGGCTTGAAGTAAGTTATGACTCATACCTGCAGGGAGAAGATGGGCGTATACTTACAATGACTAATGCAAGGGGAATTGAAATTGAAGGGGAAGCAGAAGACAGGATTGAGCCTGTAGCAGGTAATAGTTTTTATACAAGCCTTGATATAAATATACAAAAGTTTGCACAGCAGGCAGCAGAGGATGTACTGGAAGCCAAAAATGCAAAAAGTGTACGTATTATTATGCTGAACCCACAGAACGGAGAAATATATGCAATGGTAAATGCCCCTGAGTTTGATTTAAACAATCCATATGAAATTGCTGGTTCAGAAAATATGACACAGGAAAAGTTTAATGAGGAACTTAATAAGATGTGGCGTAACGGCTGTATAAGTGATACTTATGAGCCAGGTTCTACATTTAAGGTATTTACTGCTACATCAGCGCTTGAAGCAGGTGTAGTAAAAGAGACAGATACATTCAGCTGTCCAGGTTATAAGATGGTTGAAGACAGAAGAATAAGATGCCATAAGGTTTCAGGCCATGGAGCAGAAACTTTTGTACAGGGTGTGCAGAATTCATGTAATCCTGTATTTATGGAGGTAGGGGCAAGGCTTGGTACAGACAGGGTGTTTGAATACCTGGATAAACTGGGTATACTGAAGAAGACTGGCATTGATGTGCCAGGTGAAGCTGCTACAATAATGCATAAAAAAGAAAATGTGGGTGCTGTTGAACTTGCTACTATGTCATTTGGGCAGTCATTCCAGCTTACACCTGTAAGGCTGCTTGCAACAGTGAGTGCTGTAATAAATGGTGGTACCCTTATAACACCTCATTTTGGTGTGGGTATTGAAAGCAGTGACAAGACAGTTGTCAGGAAACTGAAGTATGAAACAACAGAAGAGGCAATATCAAAAGATACTTCTGAAAAAATGAAAAGAATATTAGAGTCAGTAGTTTCAGAAGGCGGCGGGCATAAGGCGTCAGTTGAGGGATATAAAGTTGGTGGCAAGACAGGTACATCTGAAAAGCTTCCAAGAAGCAGCAATAAATATATTGCTTCATGCCTTGGCTTTGCACCAGCAGAAAATCCTGTTGTGCTTGCACTTGTACTTATTGATGAACCAGAGGGGATATACTATGGAGGAACTATAGCAGCACCAGTTATATCAAAGCTCTTAGATGACGCACTTCCATATCTTGGCATTGAGAGGCAGGGGGAAGAGCCAGATAAGACAACAGAGCCATAACTGGATGCAGAGGGCAATAATTATAAGTGCAGCAACAGACGGAGGCTGGTTATGGATTACATGAGTACGGTGATACCCGTGCTTATGGCATTTGCCATAAGTGTAGTGTTGTGTCCCATAATAATACCTTTTCTGAAAAAAATGAAGTTTGGACAGTACGTAAGAGATGACGGACCAAAAGCACACCTTAAAAAAGCAGGGACTCCTACAATGGGCGGTCTTATTATACTTGCATGTATTGCAATGACATCAGTTTTGTATATCAGGGGAAACAGGGAAGTGCTCCCAGTTTTGTTTGCCACTATAGGTTTTGGGCTTATAGGTTTTCTTGATGATTATATAAAGGTTGTGATGAAACGTTCACTTGGGCTTACCCCATGGCAGAAAATAGTCCTTCAGGCAGTAGTTGCAGGTATATTTGTCTATTATTACCTTGTAAAGCTTGGATATAAACCAGAGTTTCTTATACCGTTTTCAGGCGGTATAAGGGACGGGTGGTATGTATCAATGCCTGTGCCAGTATTTGTGGTATTTGTATACTTTGTTATGCTTGGTACTGTCAATGGCACTAATTTTACTGATGGGTTAGACGGGCTTGCATCAAGTGTTACACTTCTTGTAGCAGTATTTTTTACTATTGTGGCATCTGGCATGAAAAGTGGTATTACGCCTGTTACTGCGTCAGCAGCAGGTTCACTTATGGGCTTCCTGTTATATAATGTCTACCCGGCAAGTGTATTTATGGGTGACACAGGTTCCCTGGCACTTGGAGGGTTTGTTGCATCTGCTGCGCTTATGCTTAAGCTGCCAGTATTTATTATAGTTGCTGGTGCAGTCTATCTTATAGAAGTCCTTTCGGTAATTATACAAGTAGTTTATTTTAAAGCCAGTGGTGGAAAGCGCTTCTTTAAAATGGCGCCAATACACCATCATTTTGAACAATGCGGCTGGTCAGAAACAAAAGTTGTTACAGTGTTTTCATTATTTACTGCTGTAATGTGCATATTGTCTCTGGCTGCATTATATATATAGATGCAGGTTTGTGTATGCGCTGCAAGCCACAGGCCTGGAATATAAAAAAGCAGTGCAGAAATGAGGAAATTATGCAATTTAGTAATAAAAGGTTTTTAGTTGTGGGTACAGGAAAAAGTGGTGTTGCGGCAGTATCCCTTCTTTCAAAGGAAGTGACAGCCATTACAGAAAATGGTGCAGGCATAATTGTTGTAGAAGGCAATAATAAACTTTCAAGGGAAGAAGTGGCAGACAGGTTTCCGCCAGGGACAGGTTTTCGGTTAATAATGGGAGAGCCAGATGACAGTGTGCTTGACAGTGTGGATATTGCAGTTATAAGCCCAGGGGTACCAAAAGACTCACCACTTGTACTTAAACTGGAAGCCCGGGGAATACCTGTATGGGGTGAGATTGAGCTTGCTTATGTATTTGGCAAAGGAAAAGTGTATGCTATAACAGGGACTAATGGAAAGACAACAACAACAGCCCTTACAGGGGAAATAATGAAAACATATTTTAATGATGTATATGTTGTAGGTAATATTGGCATGCCATATACAGAATATGCAGCAGGCATGGATGAAAATTCTGTGACAGTTGCGGAAATAAGCAGCTTCCAGCTTGAAACAATCCATACATTTAAACCAGAAGCCAGCGCTATATTAAATATTACACCAGACCATCTGGACAGGCATCATACGATGGACTGTTATATAAATACAAAAGCACGCATAGCAGAGAACCAGGACAAGGGAAACCTTTGTGTCCTTAACTATGAAGACATTTATTTAAAAAATATTGCAAAAGATATAAGTGCAGATGTATTTTGGTTCAGCAGTGGGCATATATTAGAACGTGGGATATGGCTTGAAGGTGAAGATATTATATATTGTGACAATAAGCGTATAAAGATATGTTCCATCCATGATATGAAGCTTTTAGGAAAACATAATTATGAAAATGTAATGGCAGCAGTTGCAATAGCCATGCATGCAGGAGTACCTGTGGAATATATAAGAAAGGCTGTAAAGGAATTTAATGCAGTGGAACACCGCATTGAATTTGTAAGGGAAATTTCAGGGGTTAAATATTATAATGACTCAAAAGGAACTAACCCTGATGCTGCCATAAAGGCGGTGGAAGCTATGGTTTCCCCTACAGTAGTTATAGGAGGCGGTTATGATAAACAGGCTTCTTATGATGAATGGATTGCATCTTTTGGTGATAAAGTAAAATGCCTTGTACTGTTAGGGGCTACAGCAGACAAAATAGCCGCTTCCGCAGACAAAGCTGGATTTACCAATATAATAAAAACAGACTCACTTAAGGAAGCTGTAAAGGCAGCAAGCCTTAATGCAAAATCTGGTGATGCCGTGCTTCTGTCACCAGCATGTGCAAGCTGGGATATGTTTAAAAGTTACGAAGAAAGAGGAACTTTGTTTAAAGAGTACGTAAATAGTCTTTAAATAATGGGTAAAGCAGATGGCATTCTGTAATAGTAAAAGACGGAAAGGGGGAACCAGCAGGATATGCCAGGTACAGGACGGCAAAGGAAAAGTGTAAAAACGTTTACCCAGTATGACTATATGCTGCTCTTTATGACAACAGGAATAGCATTATTCGGGGTTCTGATGATATACAGTGCTGGATATTATACAGCTTCTGTATTTAATGCACCATTCCGTTTTGTTAAGCAGCAGCTTTCAGGGCTTGGCATAGGTTTTATACTTATGTTTGCCATTTCAAAACTGGATTACCAGATGTTTATCCAGAAGATAGCAGGGAAAAAGTATTCATTATCAATGTCGCATATTGCATATATAACAGCTCTTGTGCTGCAAACAGCAGTATTATTTATTGGTGAAGAATACAATGGTGCTAAGAGATGGATAAAAATAGGGCCAGTACAGTTCCAGCCATCTGAGATAAGCAAGATTGCTGCAATTTTATTTATTTCATATGCAGTATATAAGAACAGGAAAGCACTTGACAGTTTTCTTGGTTTCTTAAGTGTTATGGCATATATGATGCCACTTATAGTCCTTATAGCCAAGGAAAACTTAAGTTCTGCAATAATAGTAGGAGGCATATCCATAGGGATGTGCTTTGTGGCAAGTAATAAGAAAGGTTACTTTGTAGCATGTGCACTTATACTTGTGGGTGTTATAGTATTGTACATAGTATTTGGTGACCCGTTCAGGATGGAACGTATACAGATATGGCTTAACGTAGAAACACATCCAAAGGCACACCAGATTAAACAGGGGCTTTATGCTGTTGCATCTGGAGGGCTGTTTGGCAAAGGGCTTGGGCAGAGTATGCAGAAACTTGGATTTATACCAGAGGCATACAATGACATGATATTTGCTGTTATTTGTGAAGAACTTGGAATAGTAGGTGCAGCACTTGTAATACTTGCATTTCTTGTGTTATTCTGGCGTATAGTAGTAATAGCATGCCATGCACCTGATATTTTTGGGACAATGCTTTGTGTAGGTGTAATGGTACAGCTTGCAATACAGGTTGTAATAAATGTGGCAGTAGTAACTAATTCAATACCATCAACAGGAATACCCCTTCCGTTTATAAGTTATGGTGGTACATCCGAATTAATTATTATGGCAGAGATGGGTCTTGTACTTGGTGTATCAAGGCAGATTAAACAAAAGTAACATATCTGTTGCATTGAAGTTTGTCCAGGCAATACATGCAGGCATCCCGCCGGGTTTGTCTGCATGGAGGTATAATAATATAGGGCGGGAAGCGTATAAGTAGGATGAAAGCTGGAATAATTTACAGAAGGACTTGCCATGAAACGCTATAAAAAGATATTTATATGTATAATAATATTATTTTTGC
>VSNJ01000179.1 GCA_009774235.1 Lachnospiraceae bacterium | reverse complement strand
ATAATATGCCATATCATATGATAATACCCTAAAACTCCATACATCACATTATTTTAATTCTGCTTTTTCAAAAAGAAATGCTGCTCCTGCAACTGCTACAATAAGTGTTATAACCATAACAAAAATATATTTACAATCTGTAAATCCATCTTCATTCCATTCAAATGATATAATCTGATATAAATATATATATTCCATAAAAGGCTTAATAACAGGCTTTTCCATAAAAGGAAGATTTGCTTTCACAATAAAAAATATGTATGAAATAAGCATACTGGCAGAAACGGTTAAAACAGCCTTTTTTATAAATAAAGCCACAAACACTATTACTGCACCCTGCACCATAAAATCCAAAACAAAATAAAATAAATTTAATAAAATATTTTTAAAAGATTCTTCAGCAAGTTCTGCACCAAATCCATTAGCAAGTGCTATAACAAGGGGAACTGCCATAAATGCAAGACATATAAGAAAAAAACCAATTAAAAAAACTATAAGCTTTGCAAAAAAAATTTTTTTGCGTGTAAAACCACATAATAAAACATTTCCAAATCCTTTCTGCGTAAATTCATTACAAATAAAAATTGCCGCCAGCATATAACCCAATAATGAAGAATAAAGAATCATTTTTAATGACATAACAAGTTCATCATATCCTAATGTTGTCACCTTACCTTCTAAATAACTAACTAACAAGCATAAATTACCTATAACAACAGAACATAATATTAATACCTTAAATCCTGCCGGCTTTATTAACTTAAACCATTCCGCTTTTATAAAATTTATCATATTTTTCCATTTCTATAACGATTAATAATAAAATTTATTTTAATATATTACTCTACCCTCTTATTACATTTTTTAAAATTAAAATATAATAATTACTAGATTGCTTTTTTACTGTTCCATAACCTTTTTTCAATCTATTTTAATTCTGTTTTTTCAAAAATAAATAATGCTGCTATTAATGCCAGAATAAATGTTATAAACATAATTATTAAATATACACTACCATTAAATCCATCTTCATAAAACATACCACCCTCATGAACCTTGAATAATTCTATCTGGTACAAATATATATATTTTATAAAAAAAGGTATACCACTATTCCCATAAAATTGCGGATTTTCCTTCATAATAGAAAATATGTATGTAAAACCCATGCATATAAAAACCGTTAGAGCCATCTTCTTTATTATAACTGCAACAAGAATAATTACAGCACCTTGCGCTGCATAACCTGCCAGACCATAGGAAATTTGTAATATAACATCTATATAAGATACTTTACCAAAGCCATTAACGAAGGAATTGACAGTTACCATAGCCACAGTCCAGACTATTAACAAAGAAAACATACCTATTAAAAAAACTATTACCTTTGCAATAAATATATTTCTTCTGGATACACCACAAGACAAACTTATTCCAAATGTACGTTCCTCAAATTCACTACATATAAAAACAGCCGCTAATCCCCCTCCAAACATAGCATTAAAAAATATTGAACCCATACTGTCTAGAATCTGCAGATAGCCCGTATTTCCAGAACCTGCCATAATTGACATTATTGAGAACAAACATCCTGTTACCACTGAACAAAACAATAATATTTTGTACAACAATGGCTTTAGCAATTTAAAACACTCTGCCCTTACAAGATTTCCCATATCTCCCTCCTTAAAAAACATAAAGAAATAATTTTACAATTTTACTAAATCCAACATAATCTGTTATGTCTAGATTTTTAACCTGCATTTCTGAAAGTATATCATCAGTAATATTGTTATATTATTTCTTTATGATTCCTTATATTTATAAATTATATATAATATTCCATATCCACATATAATTAAATATATAAACTTCCTAACTGGTATAGCATAATATCATTTTAATTCCATTTTTTCAAAAATGAATAATGCAGTTGTTAATGTTAAAACAAATGTTATAAACATAACCAACATATACATTTTTCCAGAAAAATATCCTCCTTGAAACCTTAACAATTCTATTTGGTATGAATATGTATACTTTACAAAAAATATATCCTTAAAATTTGTTCTTAGAAATAACAAAATATATGTTAAACTTATACCAGAAGCAATGGTTACAACAGCTTTTTTTGTTATTACTGTAATAAGTATTATTACAGCTCCCAATGCCATATAACCTGATACTGCATATAACAACTGTGTTAAAATATCTTTATAACTTCCTTTTCCAGGTTCCACACTATAACCATTAACAAATGACATAATAATAGTTGCAGATATTGTAGATATTAGACATAATAATAATATCCCCAAAAAATATATTATAATTTTACAAGCAAATATTTTCTTGCGTGAAAATCCACTTAAGAGGTTTATTGCAAGTGTAGAGTTTTTATATTCATTACATATAAAAATTGCTGAAAATACATATCCCAAAAAAGAATGTAACAATATCATTCCAAGAAAACTATTAAAAGTATCATATCCCGAAACCTTACTGCCAGATATAATTGTGATACATGAAAAGATTATTCCTAAACCCAGAGAACAAAACAATAATATTTTAAAATCCAAAGATTTAAACAGTTTAAAACATTCTGCTTTTATAAGATTTTTCATATTCACTCTCCTTATTAAAAACAAACACATAAGCGGACAATTTATAAACAAATCATTACATGAACATTTTGGGGATATATATTTTTAATTTTATCAATTTTTTGTCCCAAAATTGTTTCAGAAAATATCTAATTATAGTATTTGTTTACAGAACATTCATAGTTTATTTACTTATGTGGTTGTTCTGTTTCATTAATATTTATGATATTATAAAATATTAAAGTTTCTGCAAATACAGCTTAGAACAAAATATTAGTTACTATAACTTCCAATAGATCAGTTAAATATCGCTTTTTTCTATTGGAACTATATATATTTTATTTGTTTTAAAATCTAATGAAAACTGATTATTTTCCTTTAACCTATAACCATATTTTTCATAATATGGAAACCAAAACTTATTAAATTCAGATAAATTCTCTTTATAATCTTCTATTAATCTTTTATACAATAAACTATCCTCTTTCAAAATACTATTATTATTTGCTATCTGTAAAGCAAGACTCTCTAAAGTATTTTTCATCTCAAATATATCTATAAACTTTTTTGCCTCTTCATCTTTTACATCACATACAAATTCTTTATTCATATTTTATTCCTCCTTTTATAAATAATTTTGAAAGCATACTATAAAGTATTTTTTATTGGTTTATGCATAAATAATCTTTCAACAGGATCATTATAACTAATTACAGGTATGTCAAAATTATCATAACCAAAAATTTTATTTTCTTTTAACTTTTCTAATAATTTTTTACTATACTTACGTTCTAAATGTGAAATTATACATTGTATTTTAGAAGATGTATTTAATTCCCCTGTTGTTATATAATTCTTATAAATACAACGCTCACATTGATATGAATCACAATTGCTACATCCAGGAGAATTATAAATATATGTTAACTCTTTTGATTTCTTTATATCAATATTAACATTCTTATCAAAATAAAATGCTGGACATAGATAAAATTCTCCATCAGGTGCAAAGCTAATATTTTTCTCACCTGCAAAACAGTTATTCATTTTTTTTACAAAAATTCTATCTGTAAGCTGGCGTATTTCTTTTTGTTCTCCTTTACTTAAATAATAATAAAGTATTTCTGAAAGTATATTTAACTGTTTCTCGTATTCTTCTAAATCAAAATCATTATTTAATCCAATAATATTTATATTAATACGAGATGTAAAAGGCAATATTTCTTTTGATATATTTGCTAAATTAAAAATTTTATTTGCATTAATATTAAGTATAACTGTAGCATTAACATTTGTTATAGGTTTATCACTATTTTCATCTATAACATATATTACATTATTATCTTTTCTGTTTTTATTATATTTTTTAATATGCCTAATAATATGGCGTTTTAGTTCAAAAGAAAGAGTTTTTCCATATTTTTCACTTTTTAACAAATTATTAATCCATTCTTCACTATTATCTGAATGTACAAAAACAGGTTGATAAAAATTTTCATAAGCATATTCTAAACCACGCAACAAATCTTCAGGTTTCATAATTTCTTTAACACTAGCAGGCATAAATTTGCAATAATTTACGCTACTTGATGATAAAATAAAATACATAAAATATTCTTGTTTATATCTAGAATCACGTATAATACCATATTCGTTATATAATCTTGCCCAATAATAATTATTTGCTTTTACACGTGCCTTAAACATTTTACAAATTGCTGTCGCCCTATAGAACATTGAATCATTATCAGATACATCATAATTATGTCCTGCACAATATGTACAATTGTAATTAATTTTACAATCTAGACACTCTTTATTACTTATATATTTTGGAAAAAGAGTTTTAAGAGGTCTTATTTTATCTGGGTTAATTCCATTATATATGTCGCCAATCTTTTTGCTTCCTTTATTATTCAAAGAATAATCCATAAACCTTACACAATTATAAATATCTCCATCAGCATCAACACAATACATACCACCAGTTCCACAAACAGGGTTCATAAGGTCTTCTTCATCAATTTTAAAACCTATACTATCTGAAAAAAGTGAAGTATTATATTTATCCCAAAGATGATTATCAATAATATAATCTGCAAGTAATATCAATTGTTCCTGATAAATATCTTCATCACCATCTTTCCAAACATTTTCATAAACAATATTTGCTGGAACATCTTGTATACCCATTGACCACAAATGAATAATACTTTCTTTTATATATTTTAAATCTTCTGATCCAAATGTTACTTTTGTACTATCTGTAAATCCTTGTTCAACAGCCATTTTATAATTCTTCTCAACAATAGCATATGAACCTTTCCCATCTGGAAAAATACGTTGTAAATCATGTTTAGCCTTTGTACCATCAATAGTTATACCCAATGATACCATGTTTTTATTTTTCTTCAAAAAGTGTTGCACAGCAGGACTATCTACCAGTACTCCATTAGACTGTAGCATAATCCTAAATTTACCAAACCATTTTGATTTTTTCTTATAAGTGCTTAATATAAAATAATCTATTATCTTGTCTATTAACTCTATCTCTAGTAAAGGCTCCCCTCCTATAAAATCTAAAACAACATAATCAGTTGTAAATATTAAATCTTTATTATCTACAAAATAGTCAATTATTTTCTTTGCAGTATCAAAATCCATTATATGTTTATTATTTTTGTCAGTCATATAACAATACTTACAACGCAAATTACAATCCTATGTTACAACAAATGTTAATTGTTGCGAATCATTACTTCTCCACAAATTTATATTTGCTTTACCCATAATATAATTTTTACTTTCCATTCAAAACAATGCCTCCTATATTAAAAAAATTTTTATTTTCTATTTTAAATATGGAAGTAGAATTTTTTATTCTGCTTCCATATAAACTCAACAAATCATATGCACCAAAAATATACTTCCTATTGTATTAACATCCATGTACAATGACTACTACAAGATACAGCACAAGTATTAGAACAACTTTTCATACAAGTACCACCCTCATATGTACATGCGTTTGTGCATCCATTACTTTTGCATGGACAAATTGCTTTTGTATTATATTCACTACCCTTTTCCAAATTATATTGATTATCGTACATATCCCCCACCTCCTTTCTTTAGTTATAAATTATTTTATTCAAAACAATAATTTTATTTAATAAACAATTCTATTAACAAGCATTAGTTACTAAAACTACCTGTTTCCAGAACTTGTTTATTATACATATTAAAATATAGTCCCCTTTTTTCCATTAAAACATTATGTGTACCATCTTCAATAATACTACCTTTGCTAAATACATAAATATGATCTACATTTCTAATATTCTTTAAATGATGAGAAATAAATACTAAACACTTATTTTGTGACAATTGCATCATTTTATTAAACATTTCATATTCTGATAATGGATCTAAAGAACTTGATGGTTCATCAAGTATAATTAAACTACAATTATTCACATATACTCTCGCTAATGCAATTTTTTGGATTTCACCTCCAGAAAACACAGCTCCCTCATTATTAAACTCTTTTGTCATTTTAGTATATATTCCTTCTGGTAATTTCATAACCTTTTCATACAGACCCACAAATTTTAATCCTTCTATTACAAGTTTTTCATCTTCTTCAGTTTTATTTAATCTACGCATCAATATATTTTCAGCTATAGATACGGCAAACATCTTATAATCTTGAAAAGCCACTCCTATGCACTGTCTGTAACTATTTAATTCATATGTATTTATATTATTTCTGTTTACAATAATATCTCCACTTTTTGCTTCATAAAGTCCTGTTAATAATTTAACTAATGTACTTTTCCCAGCTCCATTTTCACCTACAATAGCAATTTTCTCTCCTTTTTTGATTTTAAAACTTATATCTTTTAAAATCTCTGCTTCACTAAAAGGATAACTAAAACATATATTTTTAAATTCAACTGAATTAATATCTGAAATACGCATACCATGATTATAATTAGAGGGTGATTTATATTCAATAAACGCTCTAAAATTTCCAATATATAAACTATGTTCATACATTTGTGGAAAAAAATTTATTAATTCTGAAATATGCACAGATAATTGTTGTGCAGATGATGATAATGTTACAAAATCACCTATAAGCAACTTTCTTTTTATTACTTTAAACACCAAATAAACCAAAGTCACTGATGTAATTACATTACTAACCATAGCTTGCATCCAAGAATATAAAACTAATTTTTTTCCATACGATTTTATTACTTCAATAATTTTATCACTTGCATTACAAAGTTTATCAATAAGAACATTATTAAAATTCTTATGTAATCTAAACTCTTTTGCATTTTCCATTCTATAAAAAATATATCCTGAATATTCCATTTCCCTTTGTGGTTGTATCCTATCCTTAAAAAAATTATGTTGTAATTTAGTAATAACTGTATTTATGTAAAACGAAACAAATACATTAATAATTACTAATATCACTAAAAACGGTTCTAATAAAACAACAAGTCCAAACAATGCCCCAATGCTAAACAAACCTGATATAAATGTATTTATTGTATTTAATACATCTTGTGCTCTTTCATCCGATTGTTGTAATGCCATAGAAAAAGTATTAAAAAAATCTGGATTATCATAATATTTCATTTTTATTATAGATGACTTATTAAATAATTCTTTTTGCATGTGACTGCATATTATTTGTGTATTTCTAGGTATGACTATTTTTTGTATGTAATTATTAATTAATATATATACCAGATTAACTATAAGCAAAAATAATATCATAATTAATACTGTACAAAATAATTTATCATCATTTCCTGTCTGGATAGCATTTATAATAAACCTTGTTATAAATAAATTAAGCACAGAGGAAAAACTTCCCATAACTGAAACAAATAAAGTAATAAATATATGGCTTGGACAAAGATTATAAATATATGAAAGCATAAACTTATTATTTTTTATTATTTTTTTAAAGAATTTAACATTCTTTTATCCCCTTGTATTTTTATATATTATTTACTAT
>VSNJ01000178.1 GCA_009774235.1 Lachnospiraceae bacterium | reverse complement strand
CTGCCTTTATATCAGAATATTTTCCCATATGATTATAACAGTTTTTTTGCATTATGTCCAAAAGACTAATTGAAGTTAATTTTTTTTATAAATGAAAAAACCAATAAATTTATAAAAAGATTTATATAATATATATTAAAAATATAGCCTTTTCTATCTGTTTACCAGAACTTTTTTATTAAGTCTGAGAAAATAAACTTTACCTGTTATATCAGCCAGAACCCATCCAGCTGGAATTGCCGCCCATATTCCAGATACCCCAACAGAAGGAATAGCAGAAAGAATATAAGCAAGAACTACCCTTGTACCTAATGAACAAATTGTAAGAACCACTGATATCCCAGGTCTTCCAACTGCACGGTAGTAACCATAAAACATAAATAACAGCCCAATCCCAAAATAAAAAGAGGCCTCTGTCCTTAAATACCTGACACCTTCCCGTATCACGCCAATATTTGAAGAATTAATAAAAATACACATCAAAGGTTCTGCAAATATACATACAAGCAAGCTTGCTATTGAACAAAATATAAAAACACATATAACAGAACTTTTAATTCCCTTTAATATACGTTCTTTTTTTCCAGCACCATAATTTTGTGCAACAAAAGTAGAAAATGCATTTCCAAAATCCTGTACTGGCATATAAGCAATAGTATCTATTTTCACTGCTGCTGCAAATGCTGCCATTACAACTGTGCCAAAGCTGTTCACAAGCCCTTGTACCATAAGTATTCCAAAATTCATTACGGACTGCTGGGCACATGTAAGAAAAGAAAGTTTAGAAATTTCTTTTAAAATTCCTGCATCCCAGTGCATATGTTTTCTTGTTACATGTAACACCGGGAAATATAAATAGTAATATACCAGTATTCCAGTTCCAGACACAAACTGCGAAACTACTGTTGCCACAGCTGCCCCTTTAATGCCCCAGTGGAATAACATCACAAAAATAATATCTAATAAAATATTCAGTATCACAGATACTCCTAGAAATAATAGTGGTACAAAAGAATTACCAACAGCACGGAGCAGGCATGCAAAAAAATTGTAGATAAAAACTGCAGAAATTCCAGCAAATATATACAACAAATATTCCCTTGCCATACCCTTTATTTCTGCTGGTATCTGTAATATATCTATTATCCAGCCAGTTGAAAGAAATACACATATATTTAATACAAGTGCCAATATTCCAATTAATACAAAAGAGAGAAAAATACCATTACCCAGCTTTTCATAATCTTTCTTACCAAACTGCATTGCAAAATATGCACTGCTTCCCATACAAAGACCAATTATTATAGAAGACAGGAAAGTCATTAATGAATAGGAAGAACCTGCTGCTGCCAAAGCATCTGGTCCAAGAAATTTACCTAAAACTAAGGTATCAGCAACATTATAAAACTGCTGGAGCACATTTCCAGCCATAAGTGGAAGCGCAAATTTAAGCAGCCCTGTTGTAATCTTTCCTTCCGTTAAATTCCCATTCATATTTTTCCACCTTTTTATCTTCTACAAACAGGCATAAAATAAGACCAGGAAAGTAATACATGCTGCCACTCTGCAGATACATTACACCCTGGCCTTACCATCCCATATTTTATTTCTTGTTTCCATCAGCATCATGGTTTGGGTCTTCACCTATACGGACTATAGCATTATAAACACATGCTGTAATTTCCGCATCCATTTGTGTTGTAGATGCATCAAACTTGTGTATAAGTTCACCTGCTAATGAATGTACATACCTTGGAGGCAGCCTGTTAAGTGCAAATGCAGCAATATCAATTTTACACTGGTCACATTTGCAGAAATTAGTAGTAGGCCATAACTGGTTTATCTTTGTTAAAACAGTCTCCTCCATCATATTTGTTAAACCTTCCATCTGCTACTCCTATCTGACGTATACGCCTAAAACACTATTATAACACCG
This sequence comes from Lachnospiraceae bacterium, assembly GCA_009774235.1. Classification (GTDB taxonomy): domain Bacteria; phylum Bacillota; class Clostridia; order Lachnospirales; family Lachnospiraceae; genus Butyribacter. The sequence goes on along the minus strand of VSNJ01000178.1, from coordinate 5,807 downwards.
TAACTATATTAAAGTTTCCATAACTATATCTTACACTTAAATATAATGTAATTCAAGATATAATTACAAATTTATTACACATCAGCCTGCATATCCAAAATATGCATCAATTCCATCTGCCAGTCCTTTTGCCATTTTATTCTGGAATGCTTTCTTCTGCATTTTCTTATCTTCACTATGGTTACTCATAAATCCCATTTCAATAAGAGTTACAGGTATTTTACTCCAGTTAGTGCCTGTAAGGTCATCCCTTATAATACATCCCCTGTTATTTATCCCTGTTTTTTTACAATAACTGTCCAGCAGCTTCTTAGAAAGCTTCAAGGATTTTTTGCTAAGGCTGCCAACATATGGATTTGACTTAGACGGATAAAGAGCACTTGCACCTTTAGCTGATGATGATGTGGAACTGTCACCATGCAGACGTATATAAATATCAGAACCACTTTTATTTGAATTTACAGCCCTTTTCTTATTACTGATATTTACATTATTTTTTGTGCGCACCATATAAACTTCATATCCCCTGTCAAGAAGCTCTTTACGCAATTTCTTGGCAATATCAAGAGTAAGCTGGTACTCTGGTACACCTGTTGCTGCACCAGTTGCACCACCTGCTACTTTTGCTTTCCTGGTTTTAGAACCAGGACCTTCTGGTTCAGTAGAACTATCACCACGAAGCTGGTGTCCTGCATCTATAGCAACCTTATATTTTCCTTGTACATCTACATTATATGAAATAATCCTGCCTGCATTACTTGCATATACAGTAACATTTCCTGCCCTTTTTCCAAGAAGCACACCTTTCTGGTTTACTATTGCATATTTCGTATTTGATACAGACCATATAACCTCATCATCTGACTTACCCGTTACACTAAACTGGTATTTACTGCCAGCCTTAATTTCTTCAGTTTTTGAAACAAATTCAAACGTTTCTTCCTGCTCCTCTTCTTCTGTCTCAGCTGCAACTGAGAAATTCCTGCTTATTTTATTTATACCAAGAACAGTTACTAATGCCACAGCTATAGCTATAATACCTGCCATAACCGTTATTTCACGTTTTAAGTCTTTCATAATACTCCCCATGCCGGTCTTAACGGCGCAAATAGTATAGCGGAAAAGTCCGCTATGTGAAAATTTAATACATCTTATACAATATTTTTTATTATACTAAATGTATTTTTCACATTGCCTATAGTTACAAAATAACCCGCAATAATATCAGTCAAACGTACCAAATTCTGACAGCGGATATATACGGAGTACAGCCCTGCCCTCTATATTTTCACGTTTCACAGGTCCTACCTCTTCATACCTGCTATCTTCGCTTACTGTACGGTTATCACCAAGTACAAAAAATTCATCTTCACCAAGCTTAATAGGGTCTTCTGCCATCCCAGGCTCTGTAATAGGGTCTTTTCCAAAATTCTCTTCAAGCTTTTCTCCGTCTATGTAAATATCCTTACCTTTAATCTGTACAGTTTCACCAGGCAGCCCTATTATACGTTTAATATAATAATCTGCACTGTCACGTCCATGTGGATAAAAAACTATTACATCAAACCTTCCAGGGTCAGAGAAACGGTAAGAAACCTTTTCAACAAGAAGATTTTCACCATCATTAAGTGTATTCATCATTGACCTTCCATCAACAATAGTCCTTTGTAGTACATATTTAGGGACAAATGCTACACATATAACAATTATTGCAACATACACACATAATTCAATTATATTATTACGTATTCTTTTAGCAGCTGGAATCTTTTCTTCATTCTTCCCAGTCCTGGTAATATCTGTGTCTGCCATATCTTCCTGGTTCTGCCAGCTATTACTGGTTATATCTTCTTCTGTATTTTCATTGCTTCCAGCAACTTCAATATTATCATTATCTGTATTACCAAATTCTTTTTCCATGAAAAAATACCACCTCTGTGTTGATTAAAATTAATCTTCTTCCTCTGAAAATGAAACCATTTCTTCTGCCATAGCCTCTTTTTCAGCTTCGGCAGCAGCCTTCCTTGCTTCAGCTTCTGCTGCTTCTTCTTCACTTAATATACGGATTTTGGAATTATTAAGTTCATCAATAGCTATAGAAAGTGGTTTAGGACATTTTGGCGATACATATGACTCAGCCCCATCTATAATCTGGCGTGCCCTTTTTGAAGTAGCAAGAACTATAGAATACCTGCTGTTTACAACAGGAGCCTCCCCTGATTCAACCTCACTATTAACCAGTTTCATTAAATCTGTATAAGATGGATGTAACATATAATAATTCTCCTCTCTTCTCGTTATTATTATAATTGCATAAAAGCCTTAAAATCACTGCTTATCCTGTCAATAAGAAGCTGCTGGTTATTTCTTGTATAATGGAGTGACTGTATAAGACTGTGCATCTGTGTAATACATTTCTCAAGGTCGTCATTTACCATAATATAATCATACTCTGGCATAAAACTACATTCTTCAACAGCACGCATAACCCTTTTTTCTATAACATCTGGTTTCTCTGTGCCACGCTTTACAAGACGGTTCTTAAGTTCTGCAGCATCTGGAGGTGTAATAAATATTAGTGAAACCTCTGGAAATTTCTTTTTAACCTGCAAAGCCCCCTGCATTTCTATTTCTAAAAGCACATCCTGGCCGCTATTTATCTTTCCAAACACATAATCCTTCGGTGTACCATAATAATTATCTACATATTTTGCATATTCTATAAGTTTTTCTTCTTTAATCATCTGTTCAAATTCTTTCTTCGTTTTAAAGAAATAATCTTTGCCGTCTTCCTCTCCCTGCCTGGGAGTCCTTGTTGTTGCAGATATTGAAACTGAATAGCCATACCTGCTGGTAAGGCCATTAACTACCGTACCCTTGCCTGCACCTGAAAATCCTGAGATAACAGCAATTATTCCCTTATTATGCGTCATCTTCTTCATTACCCCTTTCTGATACCAGGACTCCCCCAGCCCTGTTCTCTATAGTTTCTGAAAGCAAAGCAGAAAGCACTATATGTCCGCTGTCCATAATAAGTACACACCTTGTTTTCCGTCCACATGTAGCATCAATAGCAAGATTATTATCCTTTGCTGCCTGTACCATACGTTTTATAGGTGCTGCATCAGCCTTTATAATGCTTACTACCTTATCCATATTTACAACATTCCCAAATCCTATATTTACCAGCATAGATAGTCTCTTTCTTATTCAATGTTCTGTATCTGCTCGCGTATTTTTTCAATTCCAGTCTTTAAGTCAATCGCCAGGCTAGACAGTTCTGCATCATTTGCCTTTGAAAGGATTGTATTTGCTTCCCTGTTCATCTCCTGGGCAATAAAATCAAGCTTACGCCCTACTGGTTCATCCTTTGATAATGTATCCTCCATATTTACAATATGGCTTCTAAGCCTTACTGTCTCTTCATCCACACACACTTTATCAGCAAAAATTGTAATTTCTGTGGCAACCAGCCCCTCATCAATCCTTGTACCTCCAAGAAGTTCTGCCACTTTATCCTTAAGTTTTTGCTGGTACAGCTCAACTGTCTGTGGAGAACGTTTTTCAATCTCTTCTATAAGTCCAAGGGTCAGGCTAAGTTTAGTTTTAATATCATTATATAACGCCTGCCCCTCTTTTTCACGTGACTTTCCAAATTGTGCACACGCATTACAAAGAGCATCCTTTACCAGTCCAAATTCTTCATTTGCATCTTTTACATCATTTTCAATAGAAATTACATCTGGAAACCTTACAAGCATTGATGAAGTTATGGAAGATTCTATATTAAATTCATCTGATGCCCTGGTAATTGCATCCATATACCCTTTTGCTACAGAAGAATTATACCTTACAGAAACTACTCCTTCAGAATAATCCTCAAAACTTACATATACATCTATCTTGCCACGTGAAGCATACTGTTTAACAATATTTCTTATATCATTTTCAAAAGCATTAAACTTCTTTGGCTGTTTTATATTCAGGTCACAATACCTGTGGTTTACTGACTTTATCTCTACGCTAATCTTATAATCACGGCTGGCAGCCTCATAGCGTCCAAATCCTGTCATACTTTTAACCATAAAATCCCCATTCCTGCCATAGCCCTGTAAACTTACAGGGTATGGGCACAATATTGCACAACTGGTACATCATCAACTATATAATACAACTGGTTAATTATAAATTAAAGCCATTAATTAGTCAAGCTTATCATTTTTATCATTTTTATTTTTCTTTTTAACTTTATCTAATAATAATGAAGCTTTGCCTGGCTGTTTTTTATCTTTTTTCTTTTTACTGTTTATTTCCTCATCTGTATATCTTATATATTCTGTATTATCTTCTGATACTTCAATACATTTAAGGTCCATATACTCTGTTGTAACATCTGAAAGATTCTTGCCACGCAGCCTTATAGATACAAAATCCTTAACTATACGGTAAATAACAGCAAACAGCGGGCATCCTACAAGCATTCCTGCTATTCCCCAGAAACCGCCAAAAAGCAATATCGAAAAAAGTACCCAGAAAGCAGAAAGCCCTGTTGACTCACCAAGTATTGCTGGCCCTATAACATTACCATCGAGCTGCTGAAGTATTATAATCAGTATAAGGAAATACAATGCTTGCTTTGGGTCCACAAGAAGTATTAAAAGGGCACTTGGAATTGCACCAATATAAGGCCCAAATACTGGTATAATATTGGTTACGCCTACAATTACACTTACAAGCATTGCATAAGGAAGACGCATTACACCCATAACGGCAAAACATATCACACCAATTATTGCCGAATCAACAATTTTACCTGATATAAAGCCGCTGAACATGTTATCTGAAACCCTTAAATAATTTATAATTGTATCTGCATGGTTCTTTTTGAAAATACCATACATAATCTTTTTGCTCTGTGCCGCAAATATCCTTTTACTTTTTAAAAGATAGATTGCAACTATTATTCCAATAAAAAGATTATACAATACATTTATAAATGCCGCTACGCCACTTGCAAACTGTTTTGCATATGTGTTAAGGTTAGGCAGCAGTTTTGTCTGTAACCAAGGAATGACTTCTGTAGTCATCTTTTCATCTAGGAATTTAGTACCCTGCAGGACTGCTTCCTGCATTGTATCTGCAAGAAAACGGTTATTCTCAATTTTATCAACTATTTCCTTATAATAGGTATCTACCTGTCCTGGCAAAGTGTCTACAAGCACAAGTGCACTTGAAATAATCTGTGGTATAATCATTAAAAATAATACTACAATTACAAGGATGCCTGTAATAAGAGCAAACACAATAGCCAGCCCGTTAATAACCCCTTTTCTCTTTTCAGTAAGTTCCTTTCCCTTCTTTATATAAATGGCAGTAACCCATCTCTGGAATATTTTCATAAGAGGGTTAAGTATGTATGCTATTACACATCCATATATAACTGGCTTCAGTATTCCAAGCACATAGAAAATACCATTAAATATAATGTCTAAATTAACTACTACAAGATAAAATACTAAAGCAGCCACAAGCACAAGAAATAACCCAAGCCATCTGCCAAATGCTTTTTTTAGTAAACCTGGTTCTTGTATACCATCTTCTCTTTTGCCAGACATATATTACCTCTTTTCCGCAGGAATAGCACACCTGCTTCATATTATTAATACTTACTCTATATAACTATACTTTTTTTTTGGTTATTTTGCAATATAAATGTTTATAAAATAAAATTAATAAAAAAAGGGGTTGCCAAATAGTTTTAATTGTCAGATATTTTATGAAGTTGGTTAATATGTACAGTCCAAGGG
>VSNJ01000177.1 GCA_009774235.1 Lachnospiraceae bacterium | reverse complement strand
CCCGGACGTAACACGTTTCTGCCAGATATTATACCAGCAGAACCAGGAACAGGAGAAAAAGATTGAAGACCTGGAAAGTCGTATAAAAGTATTAGAAGATATAATTAAACAAGGAGCTTAGGCTCTTTTTTTATTTGGAAGGAGGTGCAGGATGGACACACCAATCACACGGGCGGAACATGATGAGTTCTGCAAAAGGATGGAAACTGAAAACCAGAGGCTTGCAGATGAGGACAAAAGGCTTGGGCGCAGGGTAGCGGTGCTGGAAGATACTACCAGGCAGATACAGGCACTAGCTACCAATGTTGAACGCCTGGCGGTATCAATGGAAAACATGGCAAGGGTACAGGCGGAACAGGCAGACCGCCTGGATGACCTGGAGGCAATGGATGGTTTAGCTGCCATTAATGCCAGTGTAGAGAAATTAACTGCCATACTGGAAAGTTCCAGGGAAACACTGGAACGCCAAGAGAAACGTCTTGAAGCCCTGGAAGCCAGGGACGGGGAGAAGTGGAGGCAGGTAACAGGCTATATATTAACAGCCATAACAGGTATAATTTTAGGTTTCATAGCCACATATTTAGGATTTTAAGGAGGGAAATTAACATGTTAAACGAAAAGCACAGGAAATGGTTAAAAGCTGCTGGTATACGTGCTGTAAAAACAACAGCACAAGCAGCCATAGGAGGCATAGGCGCAGCTACAGCATTAGGTGGTGTGGACTGGACGCTTACAGTGTCTACAGCTGTCCTGGCAGGTATAGTGTCAGTTTTAACATCTGTGGCAGGACTACCGGAAGTTAAGGGGGATTAGCGGAAGTGGAAGATTACTGCGATTATTGGAATGCGGAATGGTGCAAGAGGTTTCATAACATAAAGACCAAGAGATACAAAACAGAGATTCAAGGGAATACATTATATGTACTCCGCAAACATTCGTTTCTTGTGTCGGCTTTCAATAAACTGATACGTAAATTTGAACCGTATGTTGAAATGATTCATATGTGCAAGTTAAAAGAAAGTGAACTTATTAAAAAACTTGAAAAATATGGCTTTGAAATTAAGGAAGCAAATTGAGAAAGGAAAGGTAAAAAATATGGAATTAAGAGATACAGTTGAAATGATGAACAGTGCAGATTATAAGGAACGTTTCAAGGCGGAGTATCGGCAAAATGTTATCCGTTACCAGAAGTTGGCAGCTATGCTTGAAAAATGGGATAAAGGTGGATTGGACTTTGAGCCTGCTTGTCCAAGAAGCACCTACAATATGCAGATTAAGGCTATGACAGACTACATTGCAGTGCTTGAAGTAAGGGCAGTAATTGAGGGTATCAGTTTAGAAATAATGGGAGATGATTAAATAATGAAAAAGATTAGAAAAGTAACAGTCCATGCAGGACACAACCCATCAGGAAAAATTGCCTGTGGCGCATCTGATTTGCTGGATGAATCCACAGAAGCAAGATACATAACCAGGAAAATAATAAAACTGTTAAAGAAAAAAGGTATAAAAGCTGTAAACTGTACAGTGAACAATGGCACAAGCCAGGGTGATGTCCTGCGTAAAATCTGTGCAAAATGTAATGCTGTAGCAGATGCAGACCTTCATATATCCATACATTTTAATAGTGGCAGGGGCGACAAAAAAGGTGATGGAAGAATTGGCGGTACAGAGGTGCTGCTTACAGAAAATGTGGCAGACAAAGGTGACATTGCAATGCGTATCTGTAACCAGATGGAACATCTGGGATTTACTAGCCGTGGTGTAAAAACCAGGACAAATTTATATTTCTTAAACCACACCAAAGCCCCAGCAATATTAATTGAAACCTGTTTTGTAGATGATAAAGACGACTATATGTTATATACCAGTGACAGGGATGACGTGGTAAGGGCAATAGTTAAGACTATACTGAACCATAACAAAGAGTGTTAATAAAGAGGGGCTGTTATAACATGGCAGCCTTGGTATTAAAAAAATCCTGGTACATACCAGGAAAATATGATAAAATATTCCATAAGTGATTACCAAAATTCAGAAAAACCAAAAAACAGGCAAAATGTAACATTTTTGTAACAACTTCAAAAACCTTGGGGAAAACGCACCCTTCAAAGCCTTATAAACAGGGGCTTCCAGAAGGGCAGGGTAGAAATGATGTAAGCCCGTTGAAGGGCATTTAAGTTTTTGTTGAGGTTTACATCCTGGCTATAATTTATAGACATTATTTCAAAAAAATAAGGATGCTACATTCTATAGCATCCTTTAATGTTCCAATGGTTATAAACCATTTTAATTTTATAATAATATGTTTTGCCTGTAATCTTCCTGTCCATTGCTTATGGTAATGTTTATACTGACAGGCAGTTTTTTTGCAGTGCCATCCGCCAGGATATTTGCTGGCGGATGTGCAACAGTTTTTACTTCTTTATGCAGGGCAAGGCTTTTAACACTCTCCACCAGCATCCTGTAAGTTTCTTCTTTTATATGCACTGTTTTGTCATTCATAAGGATATCCAATGCTTTTGCTATGCCACATGGATAAAGGTAATACATACATTGGTCATTACCATAGTCAAAACCATACTCCTGTTTAAACTCTTCTTTGTCAATACTTGTATACCATCTCCATCCGTTCCAGTCACTTCCGCCTGTTAAATGATATGTTCTTTTTAATGAAGTATAATTTCCTGAAAGATGGACACCTGTAATAGCTTCAAAATCCCTGAAAAGCATTATGTACTTCCCTTCAAACTTATGTATAAACCATGGCAGTTCTGGTTCTTTTTCTTTATTGGATATAATATCCTCCATTTCATGGAAACGGTTTATATACCTTGCGGTAAATACAGTGCCTTTTGTACCTGTAAGCTTATGGGCTATAAATTCACAGCCTTTCTTGGTGATATTATAACATGGAAGTGTCCTGCCTATACTGTCTTTATATTCAGAATTCTGAAAAAACTCATTGGGCGCAATCTTGCGCTCAATACTGTATTTTTCATTTACTTCATTCATCTGTTTGATATATCTTTTAATATCCCTTATTAAATCTTTATGTTTTTTTTCTATCATTTCAGATACTTCTCTGCTGTTTAATGTTTGTTCAATTTGGTTCTGCATAACAAAAACTCCTTTCAAAAAGTTATTCTTGAAAGAAGCTTCACCATATGTTACAATATTTCATACGGAGAAACTTCTCTGTGGTTAAAGGGTAATCGTAATGCTGTGGTAGGTTGCACGATTACTCTTTTTCTTTTAGTTCAGACTTTAATTTTTTTATTCCACGTCTTACTGCTTCACCTTTCTCAACATTTTTCTGTTTGCAATAAGCATCAAGAACTTGTTGTGCTTCATTGTCAAGCCTGATAGTTAATGGTTTTCCTTTAGGATTGTTTGTAGGTCTGCCTGTCCTAGGCGACACTTTACCATCCCCTTTCGTTTATATTGTAGCATCTATTATATATTTATGTAATACAAAAGTCAATATCAATTTTTATTTTTATGCTGGCACATATCAGCAAAATATGGTAAAATACTTAATAAATAATTACCAAAATTCAGAAAAACAAAAAAACAGGCAAAATGTAACACTTTTGTAACAATTTAAAAAATCTTGGGGAAAACGCACCCTTCAAATCCTTATAAACAGGAGATTCCAGAAGGGCAGGGTAGAAATGAATGCAGCCCGTTTAAGGGCATTGACACCTTTAAAAATCATTCCAATTGCATGTCTAATAGTATGCGTAGAAATGATGTAAGCCCGTTAAAGGGCATTGACACTTTTGTACCTTATCCACCCTTGTGGTAATTTTTTTGGTAGAAATGGAGTAAGCCTGTTTAAGGGCATTGATACCAGTATCCATTAACCAGTTTAGTAGTGTATGTTCTGGTTCAATGAGTAAAAGATATGAATGCCATACATACAAAGGATGGCAGGCATTGCCTACAGATAGTGACTATAATACTTAATGAAAAAATTTAAAAAGAAACAGGGGATTAAAATAAATGGATTACAAAGATTTACTGACAATCATTTTGTCAAGCAGTGTTATTTCTACATGTGTTACTACTTTTTTGTCTCCAGTACTAGAATTTATTAAAAGTAAATGCGAGCAAAACAAAATTAATAACGAACGTAGATATAACGAAGAAAAAGAAGAAAAGCAGAAACTTAAAGAAGTTTATTTAAATGTAATTAGCATTATTCAATTAATAAAGATGGGATTTAATGATCCAACATATCGGCAAATTAACAATAGACCAGGTAATTTTTCGTACAAAAAAGAAAAAGTGAATGAATTAAACAAAAAAGTTCAAAAAATAAATAATTTGATTGAAACTAGTGCTCCATTGATACGACTATATGCTAATGATGAAATTTCTGAATTATTTTCACAATTGGCAAAATATAGTAAATTTAGTTATTCAAATAATATAATTTCACAGTTTCAACTATATTATTTTGATAGAAAATTTTCATATATGTGTAAAATAATGCAAAAAGATTTAGGGCTTAGGATTGATAATATTAATTTGCCAGAACCTCATATTTGCCCATACTGTGGATATATGCATAATTCGGAGGAGGACTGCCCTTCATGTAGCATATCTTGGGTTGATGCAATAGATATTGAAGATAAGTTTAACGAAAGTTGCAAAGATGACGAAAATCTGCAACGGTTAGTCAATATGTGTGCTAATAAAGGACGAGGTTCATTAGAATTTATAACATATCCAATCAATAAAGACAAATGGATAGATAATATGAAGGAATTCTTAAACACATCAAACTGAAGAAATAAATTTTATATCTAAATCAAGGATGCTGCAAAATGCAGCATCCTTGATATTCGTTGTATATATTTTTGTTATTTATTCAGTGCTTTTAATGCATTTTTAAAACATAAACTCTCTTTTCCGTTTGAAAATTCCTGGCGGACTTTTCTTTTACCATTTTCAAGAACCATGTACCTTACGCAGAATGGGTCAAGTATACATATTACACGGCGTAAACCGTTTACTCCTTCATAGTATTCATCAAATATTGCATCTTCAACTTTTTTTAATTCAGCCATTTTTTTAATATCCTTTCTTTTATTGTGTGCTTTCCTTTTGTTGGTGACATCTTACCTCTGGTACAAAACATAAGCAAGTTAATTATTAGAAAACATTAGACAAATATGTAGCAAGTAAATTGTTCACTTTTTTATTATGATTGTAGACAGCAACTTACAGCGTGAAAATATCCTGCCATCGGAGCGGGCATTCGCCTACAAGATGAAATCCGAAGCCATGAAGCGGCAAGGCTTCCGCACGGATTTAACCTCGTCACAAGTTGGGACGAAGTTGCGGACGGACGATAAGGTGGCGCAGGGCTTCGGCGTTGGCAGGATGACCGTGCAGAGGTTTATCCGATTGACGGAACTGATACCGCCTATTTTACAAATGGTGGACGGGGGGAGAATCGCCCTCACGCCTGCGGTGGAGTTGTCCTATTTGAAGAAAGACGAGCAGGAAAACGTATTCGCCACAATGGAGAGCGAGGAAGCAACGCCCTCACTCTCACAGGCACAGCGGATGAAAAGCCTAAGCCAGAGCGGGCGGCTTGACATGGATACCATCTTTGCGATTATGACGGAGGAAAAAGGAAACCAGAAAGAAACCGTGAAAATCGGCATGGAGAGGTTAAAGAAATACTTCCCGAAAGGCACAACGCCGAAGCAGATGGAAGAGACCATCATCAAACTTTTGGAGCGTGAATTGCAGAGGAAACGGGGCAGGGACAGCCGCTAATCTTTTCTTTTCGGGAGGTAAATATAAAAAGCATTGCGAGAAAAAACAGCCAAATAAGACAGAAAAATGAGGTAGGAAATGAAAGAAATCCAGTACGAGATTGTAAAGGAAATCGCCGTATTGTCTACGAGCGAAAGCGGCTACACAAAGGAAATCAACTTAATCTCATGGAACGGGAAAGAGCCGAAATACGACATCCGCACCTTTTCCCCCAACCGTGAGAAGTGCGGAAAGGGAATCACATTGACCGCCGATGAAGCGGCGGTGCTCCTTAAAGCATTGCAGGAGGAATTGAACAGCGGGGATTGATTGTGTCTGGTTGGCAGGGCGGGAGCATTTTATATACTCCCCTGCCCTGTCTGGAAAGGAAAATTTGAGTATGGGCGAGGATAAGAGAGCGAATAAAAAGAGAAAGCGCATTGTGGCAAGACAGCCAGTGCAGATGATTGTCAGCCGTGAATATGTCGGCACACAGACCGTTGCCGAAGCGTTCATCCCGATTATCTCCGAGGACATCCGCAGGAAGATTGCCGAGGGCGACACCTTCGACAATGGCGGGTTATCCGCTTAGAATGTACGCAATGGAACATGAAAACAGTTAGGGCAGATACGGAGGTTTTACAGTATGGCAGGAATCAAAGAAGAAAAGAAAATCTATTCAGTCGGCATTTACTGCCGCTTATCTAAGGACGATGGCACGGAAAACGAGAGTGCGAGCATTGCCACGCAGAAATCCATCCTCACGGATTATGTGAAAAAGCAGGGCTGGCATCTGGCAAAAACGTATGTGGACGACGGTTATTCTGGTACGAATTTCCAAAGACCGAGCTTTCAGAACATGATTAAGGACATTGAAAACGGGCTGATAAACTGCGTGATTACAAAGGATTTATCAAGATTAGGAAGAAATTATCTTGACTGCGGGCTGTATCTGGAAGTCTTTTTCCCCGAAAATAACGTGCGGTATATAGCAGTCAATGATGGCGTGGATACCTTGAATAAATCTGCTATGGACATCACGCCGTTTCGCAATATCCTAAACGAAATGTATTCTGCCGATGTGTCGGTCAAGATAAAATCGGCGTACCGAGCGAGGTTTCAACAGGGGAAATTCATGGGGACGTATGCGCCCTATGGGTATATCAAAGACCCTGCCGACCACAACCATCTGCTGATTGACGATAAGGTGGCGCACGTTGTAAGGGAGATATTTGACCTTGCATTGGCGGGAAACGGACTTGGAAAAATCCGCAAGCACATCAACAGCCAGCACGTTTTACGCCCTGCCGCTTATGCGGCGGAGCAGGGGGCGGCAGGCTATGAGAGATACTTTGAGGATAACGAGGAAAACCGTTATATTTGGAGCGAAAATAGTGTGAGAAGTATTCTAAGAAGCCCGATATATGCGGGAAACCTTGCAGGCTACAAGCGGATTGCCGCCAATATGAAAAGCAAGAAAAGACCGTCCAAGCTACCAGAAGAATGGGAAGTGATACCCGACACCCATGAGGGCATAGTCACACAAGAAGAATTTGATACTGTCCAACAGCTTATGACGAGCCGCAGGCGGGAAAAGAATAAGGGCGGCTTTGAGAATATTTTTTCAGGCGTTATCAAATGTGCGGACTGCGGCTATGCTCTGCGGGCTATGAGTGCAAACAGGAGGAAACGCCCCGACATCATCGACTGCGTACAATACACTTGTAATAATTATGGCAGGTACGGAAACGTCATGTGTACCGCACACGCCATTGAAGCGAGGGACTTATTCAACGCCGTCCTTGACGACATCAATCGTTTTGCGGATATGGCGGTGAATGACGAGCGGGCGGTGAGGGCGATTGAAAAGCGGCTCACGGAAACAGACCAGAGCAAGGCAAAGGCAATGGAGAAAGAACGGAAGAAACTGAACAAACGCCTTGCGGAGCTTGACAGGCTGTTTTCCTCTCTCTATGAGGATAAGGTCATGGAGCGTATCACCGAGCGGAATTT
>VSNJ01000176.1 GCA_009774235.1 Lachnospiraceae bacterium | reverse complement strand
TTAAGCACCAGCGCCCCCAAACAGCTGCTTTATGGTAAAACATTTGGAACTTGCCAGAGTAATATAATCTTTGTATAAATTTGATTTTCAAACATCAATAAGCCCTTTAATTTATTAGGGTTTGCTTAATTAAATGACATGATGCCGGGACCAAAAGTTTTTTTATAGCAAATTGTATACGGTATATATTGGTTTGATTATATTTTTGCTACATAGTATAGGTATCTTTTGAGTAGAAATAACATTATGTCATTACATTTGTGCCACCTTTTTTATTATAAATTTTTAATATATATTCCATTTTGATTTTTAAATCCCATTTTTAAGAGATATTGTTCATGTTTTCCTGGCTCTGCAGAAAATACAAATCTGTGTATCCCATTACCAGCCAGTTCTGGATATAAAAATTTTCCTACAGAACAATCCCTGTATTCAGGAGTAGTATAATCAATACAAATGTTTAAAACTCCATCTTCATCCATTTGTCCAAGCAGTAGTCCAACAGGATTAATACCACAGCATATTATATAAGCAATATTAGCTTTAGAAGTATATGTATCCTTTTCTGGAAAGAAATTCTTTATATCATCATTATAAAAATCAAGGAAATATGCCAGAAACTTATCATCCGTTTTGCCATTAACCAGGCTGTAGTGCTGTTCTGGTTTTAAAAGTTTCATAAGGTTATAAATATTAATAATAACCAGGCAGATATTCATTAATGCCAGTGGATAAGAATGTATAACCAATGCATAAGCTGCAGAAATAGAGCTGCCTATTGTATTAATAACCCTTAGTTTTACAACTGATGACATTAACATAGAAACAACCACTAATACAGAGCCTAAATAGCCAGCAATTTCAATGATAACAGATATTTTCATTGTAAGCCACTCCTTTCTTTCTATAAAGAAATTATATAAACAACTTTTTCTGTTTTAATTTTCTGCCTTAAAAGCCAATAATAAAATTGCTTCTGTCAATTTGCACAAAGAGTATATTTTTATGCCGCAAGTTAATTATTTTGTACTAGGCGGCTCTTGAAAAACGCCAGTGCTTAGCCCTTGTTTTATAAGGGCTTATGCACTGCTGCGTTTTTCACGAAGCGGGAGCGTGCCGCCAGGTGCAAAATAATTAACTGCGGCATACCACAAAATACCTGCAAATTGACGAAGCACAATAAATTAAATCTTTTTAAGCAGAAAATCAATATCCTGAACCAGAGTCTGTGTTTTTCATTATCTTGACCAGCCTGCTTGTCCCAAGCCTGTCTGTTCCACAACGTATAAATTCCTCTGCATCTTCAAAAGAAGAAATTCCTCCAGCTGCTTTTACTTTTACATTATCCCCGCTATGTGCTCTCATAAGCTTGACATCCTCAAAAGTTGCCCCAGAAGTTGAGAAACCTGTAGAAGTTTTAATATATTCTGCGCCAGCATTTGTAACAATTCCACATATCTTAATTTTTTCCTCTTCTGTAAGAAGGCAGGCTTCAATAATAACTTTTAAAATTTTTCCATTACATGCTTCATGTATCTGGCGTATTTCATCTTCAACTTCTGTATATCTTTTATCCTTAAGAAAACCTATATTTATTACCATATCAATTTCTTCTGCACCATTAGCAATAGCATCTTTTGTTTCAAAAACTTTTGAAGCAGTTGTACTATATCCATTTGGGAAGCCAATTACTGTACAAATTGGTAAATTTCCATTTGTATATTCTGTTGCTTGTTTTACATATGCTGCTGGAATACAAGCAGATGCTGTACCATATTTCATACCATCATCAAGAACCTGGCGTATCTCCTCCCATGTAGCTGTCTGGTCAAGTAAAGTGTGGTCAACAATTTTTAAAATATCTAAGTTATCCATAAATTATCCTTTCCGCAATAAATTTTATTATTGCTTAAATAAATTAAGCGGGATATCCGCAGTCTTCATATACATATATGTTTTACAATTTGTCTTTTTACACATTCTCTTTATTTCCATTTTGCAGGAAAGTAATTTCCTTACAAGGTTAAAACAGAGAAACAATACTGACAATAAGTGCACTCATAATACTAACAAATACACCACTTATCATAGATTTAAAAACAAGGCGGGAAATAGTTCCCCTCTTTTCTGGACAGAGCACACCAATACCACCAATACACATACCCATGCTTGAAAGATTTGCAAAACCACATAAAGAAATAGCACAAATCATACCTGTCCTTGCATCTAAACTGCCAAGTGTATTTCCTAAATCCTGGAATGCAACAAATTCATTAAGGATTAATTTATTTCCTAATAAAGAGCCTTCCATTAATATATTATTTCCATCTAATCCTAACAGGAAACCAAATGGTGCAAAAACATATGAAAAAATATCTGATAATGTAATATTAAAAAAGCCTAAAAAGAGATTAATAACAGCAACAATTCCAACAAAGCCCACGATGGAAGCTCCAATAGAAATAACCATCTGCATACCTGTTGAAGCACCCTCTGCAAGGGCATCAATTACATTAGAATTATTTCCTTTGTTATCCATTTTAACATCTGTTATTGACTTTGCTTCTTCTGTCTGTGGTGATACTATTTTAGAAAGCATAATACTGCCAATAGGAACCATTGCACTTGCTATTAACAAATATTCCATAGGAATTCCCAGGGCATGGTATCCTCCTAATATAGATGCAGACATACTTCCCATTCCTGAAACAAGGATTACAAAAATTTCACTATCTGTTAAATCTTTGAGATATTTACTTACTAAAATAGGACTGTCTGTATGCCCAAGAAACATATTAGCAACAGCTACAAAGCTTTCTACTTCAGTTGTCCCCATTATTTTGCCTACAGCTTTGCCAATCCATTTTACAACAAATCCTATAACCCCAAGGTAGTACAAGACACCTACTAATGCAGAAACAAAAATGATATTACCTAAACTCTGGATAATAAAAATACTTAAGTTTCCACTAAAAAGGTCTCCAAATACAAATGATAATCCTTCATTACCACAGTTAATTACTGCTGTAAGCCCATTTGACATAATTGTAATAATTTTCTGTCCAATAGGAACTTTAACAATTATAAGTGCAATAATAATTTCTGCTATAAGTGCTTTTATTACTATTTTCCATTTAATATTTTTGCGGTCCCATGAAATCAGCCAGCAAATTACTAAAATTAATACTATACCCAATAAATTTAATATAAGTTTCATATCTAATCCCCCATTCTTGTAAAGCATGTGGATTTATGACAGTATACTGGCATAAACCCACACTGGTCTTCTCCTTATCTTTATTATGTGTTTTAATTTATTTTTTTAAGAACAGATTTCCCTATAGTTCCTTCTGGCATACTAACCCCAAAGTTTTCAGCTATTGTTGCCCCAATAATTGCAAATGTATCTGTATCTTCAAGTCTGCCACAGCCTTCCATTGCAGGGGAATATGCAAGGAAAGGAACTTTTTCCCTGGTATGGTCAGTACCAGTATGTGTTGGGTCATTACCATGGTCTGCTGTAATAATTAGTAAATCATCTTTTGACAATAAACCAAGTAATTCACCTAATTTTACGTCAAATTTTTCTAATTCTTGTGCATAGCCTTGCACATTGCGGCGGTGCCCCCATAAAGCATCAAAATCTACAAGGTTCACAAAACATAGCCCTTTAAAATCTTTTTTTGCAATTTCAATAGTCTGTTCCATTCCATGTACAGAACTTTTAGATTTATTAGAGTCTGTAAGTCCTTCACTGTCAAAAATATCATAAATTTTTCCTACTGAAATTACATCAAATCCAGCAGCTTTTAATGAATCCAGTGCAGTTTTTCCATATGGTTTAAGTGCATAGTCATGGCGGTTGCTGGTTCTTTTAAATTCCCCTTTTTTCTTTCCTGTATATGGCCTTGCAATTACACGTCCAACTTTCCATTCATCCTTCATTGTGATTTCACGGGCAATTTCACAACAACGGTATAATTCTTCTAGTCCAAAAGTTTCTTCATTGCCACATATCTGTAGTACAGAATCAGCAGATGTATATACAATCATATGTCCTGTAGCAATTTCTTCTTCTGCCAGTTCATCAAGTATTTCTGTTCCGCTTGCGCTTTTATTCCCAATAATAACACGGCCTGTCCTGCTTGATAATTCATCTATAAGTTCTTTTGGAAAACCTGTCTCTGTAAAAGTTTTAAAAGGTTTTGTAATATGCAGCCCCATCATTTCCCAGTGTCCAGTCATAGTATCTTTTCCAGTGCTTGCCTCATAGAGATATGTATAATATCCAAGTGGCTTTTCTGCAGGTTTTACCTGCTTTAAGGGATGAAGGTTTGCTATTCCAAGCTTCTTAAGGTTAGGAATATTAAAATCTTCTACAGACTGTGAAATATGTCCAAGAGTGTCTGTCCCAGCATCACCATATTCTGCTGCATCAGGCATTGCCCCTGCACCAAGTGAGTCTATAACTATTGTAAATATACGTTTATATTTTTTCATTTTATTAAGCCTCCTTTAATTTTATTTACATTCATATTGTTTTAACTGCAGGAATTGTTCATGGGAAATAGTAATTTTTCCATTTTCAACTGAAATAAGTTTTTCTTTTTCTAATGCAGCAATACTTCTTTGTATACTTCTTACATTAAAACCAATCCTGTCAGACAGTTCAGACTGGGTCCTGGCGATTTTATATTTCCTGCCAGGACTTTCATGCTGTTTGTTTTCATAAGATTTCACCAAGTATTTTACCAGGCGTTCCTTACAATTCATAAACATATATTCACGTTCATGCTTTTTTTCAAAAACCAGCATTGACATAATGTTTTTTATTCTTAGAAATAAAGCATTTTCATCATGTTGTACCCATTGTAAATAACTTCTGGATGGAATAGAGAGTATCTGGCACTCTTCTGTAGCACATATTGATACAGTATATTCAGGAATGCCCCCAAATACTTCAAAATCCCCCACAATATACATATGGGCAAAATCCATGAAATAATAAGCACGCCCTTGTTTATGGTAATCCATGCCTGTTACATTACCAGAAAGAATTATATATACAGTGTCACAAGGAGCTTCTGAATGAATAATATAATGGTTTTTCTGGATTGTTTTATAAGAGATTGTCCTGGCAGTTTCATCGGGTATATACTTAAATAGTTCACTTAGATACATGCATCTGTCATTTTCAGATTTACTTATTATTTCTAATAATTGTTGTTTTGATTCCATTTTAATTCCCCTGTATTATTTTATTCCCATAAAGGCAAAATGGAACATGCCTGCAGGGGCAGATACCATGCAATAAGCAACAGGATATCTGGCTTAGTGTAAAGGTTTTATACATTACATGGAACTATGCTGGTACTGGAGTAAAATTTCTTTTGTATTTTAGAAAAGTTTCTTCCCATTTACAAATTTAGCAGTTATATTTCTGTCTTCTGCAAGGTAAATAAGCCTTTCAAGGCGTTCTTTGACATCTAATTCCTGTGGATGTTTAAGAGCCAGGTCATCTATTACTACTGCATCAAATTCATATCCTTTTTCAAAACTTCCCACATTTCCAAAGAATTCCCCGCCGCCTTTTGATGCAATATAGAATGCTTCTTCAAAATTAAGTGGTGCAAGTGACTGGTCTATAAGCCTCCAGCGTAGTTTAGAACACTGGATTGCCATTGCCATTGCTTTGAAAATGGATAATGTTGAACCTGCTGCAATATCGCTTCCAAGACCTGTTTTTATTCCCAGGTTAAGATAAGTCCTTACTGGAGCAATACCTGAGGACAGGTTAGTATTGGATTCAGGGCAATGTGCTACAAATACATTTTGTTTTTTCATAAGTGCAATTTCTTCTTCTCCGCTGTGTATGCAATGTGCCATTATAGTTTTGCAGTTATTTCCAAACATTCCATATTTGTCATATGCTTCCCCATAGAATTTAGTATCAGGGCAAAGTTCCTTTACCCATTCAATTTCACCTAAGTTTTCAGACAGATGGGATTGTACTGGCAGGGAATACTTCTTCTGCAATACAGATAAGTTCTCCATAAGTTCATCTGAACACGCAGGTATAAATCTAGGTGTAAGGATTGGTTTTATATTTTTAAACTTTCCACTGTCTATAATCCATTTTTCTGTATTACATAATGTATGGGCGGCATTTTCTTCACAAAGATATGCAGGACTGTTCCTGTCCATATTTGTTTTTCCAACAAATGCTTTAATACCTGAAGCTTCAAGTTTTTCCATAAGCAGTATAGTAGCTGGTGCATGTATTGTGGCAAATATGCATGCCCTTGTAGTTGCACTTTTTAAAAGGTCTTCTGTAAAAATACTATATGCTTTGTCTGCATATTCTATATTATTATATTTTGCTTCCTCTGTAAAAGCGTGTACATCCAGCCAGCTAATTAATTCTAAGTCCATTCCTAAACCACGGAACGCATATTGTGGTGCATGTACATGTAAATCTGTAAATCCAGGAATAATTATTTGGTCTGTATAATCATAGATAGGAAAGTTTTTATAATTTTCTGGCAGTTTATTATAAACGCCAGCACAAAGCCCGTTTTCACAGACAGCATAGCCATTACTTGTAATGCATATTTCATTACTGGACTTACTATAACAAATATTTCCTTTTATTACAAATCCTTTCATACCAGTCCACCTCTTTTTGAATAAATTTTTAACCTCATTAAGTAAGCCATTTAAAATACACGCTTCTTAAGCGGTGGGTCTGTTTTGCCAGGTTAAGCAAAGCGGCAATGAGGTTTGTTATTGGGCAATCCGCCTGGCTAATATAATTACCAGGTTACATATCTATAATAGTTTTTGTAACAAGTTCTTTAAATGATTTAGCTACACGGTCAGCAGTTTCTTGTACTTCTTTATGGTTAAGCTGTTCTTTTGAAATGCCAGCTGCCATATTGGTAATACATGAAATGCCACAGGTTTCAAGTCCCATATGGTGTGCTGCCATAGCTTCACATGCTGTACTCATACCAACTGCATCACCACCCCATCTCTGTGCAAGCCTTACTTCTGCTGGTGTTTCATAGTTAGGGCCTGTAAACTGGACATAAACACCTTCTTGTATTTCAATATTACATTCTTTAGCATTTTTTCTAATTATATCCCGTAAACGTTTACTGTAAACCTCACTCATATCTGGAAATCTTGTTCCAAGTCCATCAATATTTGGACCAATAAGCGGGCTTGGAATACCTGTTGTAATATGGTCTGTAATAATCATAAAATCTCCTGGTTTAAACGATGGATTAGCTCCGCCAGCAGCATTTGTCAGGAGGATTTTCTTTGCACCAAGCATACCCATAAGACGTGTTGGGAGAACAACATCAGACATTTTATATCCTTCATAGTAGTGTACGCGTCCTTGCATAATAACTACTGGCTTTTCACCAACATATCCAAATACAAAACGTCCTTTATGTCCTTTTACTGTTGATACTGGAAATCCTTCAATGCTGGTATATTCTATTGTCTGCACAACCTGGATTTCATCAGCATAGTCACCTAAACCAGAACCAAGAACCAGTGCTGTCTCTGGTTTGAAATCAATTTTTTCTTTTACACTTTTTAAACAAGTCATTAATTTGTTATACATAATTTTCATCTTCCTTTCATTTATTAGTTTTTAATAATTTTTAATTGCCGTTGCATCAACTTTATGGGTAAATTATATAAAATGGAATTACTAAAAAAAACGACACTTGTCGCAATTAGTAGTTTTTAATAATAATCCGGCTTTTTTCACAATTTTAATTGTATATTTTTATATACTTTAAACAAATAAATC
>VSNJ01000175.1 GCA_009774235.1 Lachnospiraceae bacterium | reverse complement strand
TTTATGCTTGACAGTTTGTAGTTCTGTTTTATGCGTAAATTCTCTTTATACTCCAGCATAAGTTTTTTTGTAATTTCCTTTCCTCCAGCAAAATCCATTAATTTTTTTATATCACGTACATATTTTTCTATTGTTGCATTACTTTTTTCTTCATATTCCAGATACTTCTTGAATTTATCAATTAACTGTTCTGTAATAACACGTTTCATGTATATTTATCCTCTCTTTCTTTCGCCAGGCAAATACCTGCCTTCTGGTATATATAATATTAAAATTTTTATTTAATAATAACAGACAATACCAGAGTACTCAATTTTTTATTTCAAACCAGACAGGAGGCAGATAATTATTTTATCTGCTGGTCTCCTACACCACCATATATATGGTTTCTTAGTTTTCACATATTTTCAAATTTTAGATTTCACTTTATTTTATACATTATTTAGATTAGCCTGTTGTAAAATATGCTTCAACAGATTGTCCATCTGGAAGTCTGTGATAATGAGTTTCTGTTTGTCAGACCAGCACTTTGCCTACACATTCTTCTAAATTCCATTTCACAGTGGACAATATTGGTGTCCAGCTGTGTTTTCCAACTACCAGGACACACTGGAGACTTTCACCCGTTATAGTGTACTTGGGCACACTAAAAAAACAGGAGTACTTTGGTACTCCTGTTTCCTAACATAACCACATAAAATATCTACTTTTTCTTAATTATATAATACTAACTTTGCACAATTTTGAATTTTCAGAAACAACCAGAAAGAATACATAATTCTTATATTATTTCTATGATTAAAAATTATAAAAACCGTTTATGCCTCAGTATTAAAAGTAATGATATACAAACTACTGTAATAAGCAGGCATATTATTGCAAACCCATGTGTTGTATTAGAAAGCGGAACCCACTTACTGTTTACGTTCATTCCATATATGCCCGATATAAGTGTAGGTATGCCCATTACAAGTGTAATAGATGTAAGTGATTTCATTACATTGTTAAGTCTGTTATCAATAACTGAAGACATCAGTTCCCTTGTACCATTTATAATATCCCTGTATATTGTTGTCATTTCAATAGCCTGCTGGTTCTCCACAATTACATCTCCAAGCAGGTCTTTATCATCAGGATACTGTTCAAGCCTTTTATATCTTGTAAGCCTGTCAAGCACCACTGCATTAGCACGCAGTGATGTTGCAAAATATACAAGTGTTGACTCAAGTGCATGTAAATCAATTAAATCAATATCTTTTGTATTATCATCTATACGTTCTTCTATCTCTGTGCGCTTTTTATCAATAATCCTTAAGTTAGTCTGGTAATATGAAGCTATCCTGAATAAAATCTGGTACACAAACCTCAGCTTCTTCTTAGTACTGAATTCCTTTACCCTGCCATTTATAAAAGCCTGGAGGATAGGTGTTTCCACAGAACACACTGTAATAATCATATCCTGTGCAAGTATAATTCCAAGAGGTACTGTAGTATAAGCTTCTTTGTCGTGGCGTATCTCCAATGCTGGTATATCTACAAGTATAAGAGTATATCCGTCTTCCAGCTCAACACGGGAGCTTTCTTCATCATCCAATGGAGCCAGCAGGTCACTTATATCAATACCTAGTTTTGCTGCGAGTTCTTCTCCTTCTGGCACTGTAGGATTACACATATCTATCCATACACCGTCTACCGGACCATCTTCCTCATGGATTTTCCTGTCATCTGTCTTATAATACTTAACCACCTTATCTCACCAGCTTTCTGTATTCTATACCAAACCTCTTGTTACAACACCATTACATTCTACAACAAGTGCTAGGAAATATCAATTCCATTTTCCATAAGGATATCTTTCATATTTTCAAGCAGGTCAAACCGTGTATTCCAGTAATCACTGTTCTTTACCCATGCTTTTGCCTGCATCTTTACACGTGCAGGGTTAAGCTTACATACAACTACGCTCATATCTTTATCCTGGCAGATACGCTCATCCTCCCTGAGTATTTCCAGTACAATTTTACGTACTTTTGCAGTTTCTGCACCATAATGTACCATAAAATCCAGTACAAGCATCCTGTCTTCCTGGTTTGAAGTATTAGTAACATTTGAATTAGATATTGTACCATTCGGGATAACTATAACTTTATTATCAGTAGTATGTATCCTTGTATAAAAAATATCTATGCTTTCTACTGTACCTTCTTCTCCTACAGTAATTATATAATCGCCTACTTTAAAAGGCTTAAGCAAAAGTATAAGCACACCGCCTGCAAGGTTTGAAAGGCTTCCCTGCAAGGCAAGTCCTACAGCAAGCCCCGCTGAACCTACCATTGCAACTATTGAGCTTGTACCTACACCAAGTATGCCTGCAACAACAAATATAAGCAGTATATTATATACAAGCCCTGCAAATGACATAACAAACTTCTGTATACCAGCTTCTACACCACGGCGCTCCATCCATTTATTAGTCATTTTAAGAAGCATATTGACAAGTTTTCTTCCAATAATAAAAACTACCAGGGCAAATACAAGTGTTTTGCAGAAATTAAGCAAGGGTTCTCTCTGTGCCAGAAGATATTGTATAAAGAAATTCGTCTTCTCCTCATTAGAGATTTCTGAATTCATAACTTTCTCTACATCATCAAGACCAATCTCACTGCCTGCCATTGAAGAAATATCTTCCACTACAAGCAGGCACATATTATAAATTCTATTAACAGATAACATTATATAATCCTTTCTATAATTCCATACAGCTCCATACACTCATTCCAAGTGGTGGGACTTCAATAATTATTGAATTATCCCTTCCATCCCACGATACTTCTTTTGAATTCTTCTGGTGCCTGTTTACATGGCCAGTCCCGCCATAAATGGTATCATCACTATTAAATATTTCCTTATATTTACCTTTAAATGGCACACCAGCCCTGAAATTCTCGTATATTACAGGTGTAAAATTAAATATAAATAAAAGCTGTTCACTTTCATCTGATGTCCTTCTTACAAAAGTAACTATACTGTGGTCTGCATCCATGCTGCTTATCCATTCAAAACCTGTTTCATCATAATCATTTTCATAAAGTGAAGGATGTTTTAAATAAAACTGGTTCAGTGCTCTGACATATTGCCTGAAAATATCATGTTCTGGTTCAGCTGCTTCATCCCATGGAAGGCTGGTTTTCTCATTCCATTCTTCTTTCTGTGCAAATTCCTGTCCCATAAACATAAGCTTTTTGCCAGGATGCGCCATCATAAAGCCATAAGCGGCACGCAGGTTAGCATATTTCTGTTCCATGCTTCCAGGCATTTTCATAAGCATTGATGCCTTGAGATGCACTACTTCATCATGCGAAAATACAAGCACAAAATACTCACTATAAGCATAAACCATGCTGAAAAGCAGTGTACCATGCCTTCCTTTCCTGTACAATGGGTCTGTCTGCATATATCCAGTAAAATCATTCATCCAGCCCATATTCCATTTAAAATCAAAACCAAGTCCATTTTTCTCTGTATCACCTGTAACCATAGGCCATGCCGTTGATTCTTCTGCAATAAGCAATGCGCCATCTTTTCTCTCATGGAAAACACCACTAAGTTTTTTAAGAAGTTCTATTGCTTCAAGGTTCTCATTACCTCCATAAATATTCGGCAGCCATTCCCCGTCCTGTTTGCCATAATCAAGATAAAGCATTGATGCTACTGCATCCATCCTTATGCCATCTGCATGGTACTTATCAATCCAGAACAGCGCACTTGCAATTAAGAAATTGTCTACTTCTGGTTTTCCGTAATCAAATATAAGAGTACCCCAGTGAGGATGTTCTCCTCTTCTTTTATCAGGATTTTCATAAATACATGTACCATCAAACCTTGCCAGCCCGCCAGCATCCCTTGGAAAATGTGCGGGAACCCAGTCAAGTATTACTCCTATATTTTTGCTGTGCATATAGTCAATAAAATACATAAAATCCTGCGGTGTACCATATCTTGAAGTAACTGCATAGTACCCTGTAACCTGGTATCCCCACGACTCATCAAGCGGATGTTCCATAACTGGCATTACTTCAATATGTGTATACCCCATTTCTTTTACATAACTGGCAAGTGAAGGTGCAATTTCCCTGTAATTCAGGAACTCTTCATCACACGTTGGTGTACTGCTTTCACATTTCTTTTTACGCCATGAACCAAGATGGACTTCATATATTGATACAGGCTCTTTCTTGTAGTCCTTCTTCTTACGTGCGGAAAGCCATGCTGAATCACCCCATTTATATGTGCTAATGTTTGTAACAACACTTGCATTATTGGGACGTTGTTCACATGCAAAACCATATGGGTCAGTCTTTAAAAATACTGTCTGGTAATCTTTTTTAATTTCATATTTGTAAATATCACCAATAGAAATTTCAGGTACAAATAAAGAAAAAATTCCTGTATCCCCAACACGGCACATCTGGTGACGCCTGCCATCCCAGAAATTAAAATCACCTACTACACTTACACGTGCTGCATTTGGAGCCCATACTGCAAAATGGACACCATATACAGTATTCTTTTCCTTATTTTTATCTGTTTCTTCTGTAACATCCCACCTTACCTCAGCATTTTCAAGACATCCGTCTACTGCAACAGGATGTGCACCAAAACAGTTGTACACATCATAATATACACCACTTTCAAAACGTACTGCGTCACTTTCACCAATAATATCTGTATAAAGATATGGGTCTTCAAGTTCAATTTTTGAAGATTCACCATATTTTACAATAAATGTATATGGCTCTGTCTTCTTGCCTGGAACAAGTGCAGCAAATACACCAGCTTCATCAGCCTCTTCCATATCATAACATTTGCCACTTGATTTAATTTTCAGCTGTACAGAAGATGCATCTGGCAAAAATGTGTGTACAAGTATGCCACCCTTAACCTTATGTGCCCCCAATATCCTGCTAGGGTGGTCTTCTTCTGAATACACTATTGCCTCAATACCTTCCCAGTCCATTAAATCATATAATTTCTTATCCATAAATACCCTCATTTCTGCGCTGGTGCGCTAATGTCAAAACAGGCGGCTACGCCTTGCATACTTTATTATATCCTGTGAATAAACAATCCACTTCTAAGCTTTGGTTCAAACCATGTGGATTTTGGAGGCATTAAAAGCCCAGCATCTGCTACAGCAAACAACTCACCTGTTGAAACAGGATACATCGCAAAAGATACTTCCATATCACTATCTGCCCGTCTTTCCAGTTCACCTAATCCACGTATTCCTCCAATAAAATCAATTCTTGGGTCTGTCCTTGGGTCTTTAATTCCAAGCACAGGACCCAGCAGGTAATCCTGCAGGACTGATACATCAAGTGATGCTACTGCATCTTTGCCAGAAAGAAGTTCTTCTTTTACTTCCAGCATATACCAGCATCTGCCAAGATACATTGCCACTTCACCTTTTTGGGATGGATATTTTGCACTGCCAGTTTTAGTAATATTAAAATGATTCCTTATCCTTGCTATAAATTCATCTTTAGTAAGGCCATTTAAGTCTTTAACTGAACGGTTATAGTCCATAATCATAAGACTGTCATCTGGAAAAAGCACTGAAAGGAAATAATTAAATTCTTCTGTACCATTATATCCAGGATTTGCTTCTCTTCTCTTAAGCCCTGTTTTCACAGCAGAAGCAGCACGGTGGTGCCCATCTGCTATATAAATATCATTTACAGCAGCAAATGCATTTTCAATAGCAGCAATATCACTAGAATCTGAAATCTTCCATACTATATGCCTGATACCATCCTCTGCAGTAAAGTTGTAAACTGGCTTGTCTTCCATAATAACCCTGTCTGTTATTTTATTTATACAATGCTGTGAACGGTACGCAAGAAATACAGGACCTGTCTGTGCACTAAGTGTATCTATATGGTTTATCCTGTCTTGCTCCTTTTCTTCACGTGTATTTTCATGTTTCTTAATAACATTATTTAAATAGTCATCAATACTTGCACACGCTGCAATTCCTGTCTGTTTCCTTCCATCCATTACAAGCTGGTATATATAATAACATCTGTCATTATCTGTAATAAAAGTACCATTATCTGCCATGCTTTCAAAAATCTCTTTTGCTTTTTGGTAAACTTCTGGGGCATATGTATCTACACTATCTGGAAATTGTGTTTCAGCCCTGTCAATCCTTAAAAAGGACAGCTCATTGTCTTTAACTGCTTCTTTGGCTTCCTGCCTGTTATAAACATCATATGGCAATGCTGCCACCTTGTCTGCTACCTTTTCATCTGGTCTTACTGCCATAAATGGTTTTATCTTTGCCATAATACCCTCCAAAATTTTTCATAATAGTATAACTATAGTATACCAAAAAAACAAAAAAAAACAAACTAAACATTGCCAATAATTGTTAATGGCCTGTCTATTGGTATTTAAATATATTTACTTTGTATATTTGTACCATAAAAAGATTTTCTAATTATCTGTATATTCATGCATTTGTGCTTTAAGTTTTCTTTTACTTCTACATATATATCTGGTATAATAAAAATTAATAATACTACTGTCTATTAATTAAATAGCAGTAAAGGAGGCGGTAATTATGTTAAAAGCAATTATTTTTGATATGGATGGTGTTATTATAGACAGTGAGCCAGCCCATGCACGTGCTGCACTTTCAGTATTTAGCAGTCATGGAATTAATGTGGATACTGGATATTGTAACAGTTTTATTGGAAGTTCAACAAAAAATATGTGCGAAGATGCTATTAAACGTTTTGGCATTGATATAACAACCAGTGCACTGCTTAATGAAATGAACAAAGCAAAAAGTGATATTGTAAAAAAAGAAGGATACATCATTATTGATGGTGTCCAGGAACTGGTTAAAAAACTGTATAAAGCAGGTTATAAACTTGCAGTTGCATCTTCTTCTTCACCAGTTGAAATTGAAGATACAGTAAAGGCACTTGGAATTAGAAAGTATTTTAATAAACTAGTTTCCAGTTCAAATGTAAAGAACCCAAAACCTGCTCCAGATACATTTGAACTTGCGTTGTCAAAACTTGGGGTATCTGCAAAAGAAACTATTGTAATCGAAGATTCAGACTATGGTGTTGAAGCAGCAAAAGCAGCAGGCATTGCATGCATTGGATATATCAATAAAAATTCTGCTAACCAGTCACTTAAAAAAGCTAATGTACTTGTTGAAAGTTTCAACAATTTAAGCACACATTTCTTTGAATATACATTACAACGTTCGCAAGGTCTTCCTGTATATATTACAGATACCAAAAGATTAGTTATACGTGAACTTGCTATTTCAGACATTAAAGAAATATATCCTATTTACACTGACCCTAATGTCAGGAAATATATAGAAAATATAGATGATTATATGGAAAATGAAATTGAAAAACAAAAAGCTTATATACAAAATGTATATTCTTTTTATGGCTATGGCCTATGGGGAGTATTCAGTAAAACAACAGGGCGGCTTATTGGAAGGTGTGGTATTGAGAACCAGTTGATTGATGGCAAGGAAGAGATAATGCTTTCATATCTGCTTGACAGCCAGCACTGGGGGTATGGATACGCTTTAGAATGTTGTAACGCAGTTTTAAAATATGCAAAGGAAGAACTTGATATACACAGGATTGTTGCTGGAATAGATTTTGATAATTCACGTTCAATTAAAACAGCACAAAAACTTGGCATGAAACTAGAAAAAGAATTTACATATAAAAACAGAAAAAAAGAACTTTATACAATAGAATTTTAATAAACAATATTTAAGGGCAATAGTAAAGGTTTTGCCCAAATATATGGA
>VSNJ01000174.1 GCA_009774235.1 Lachnospiraceae bacterium | reverse complement strand
AGGCTGTCCACCCATCCCCGATATGATATATGTATATGGAAATTGCTATTTGCAGGCAATAAAAATCCCTCCAAACTTCAAAAAGCGAAGCCGGAGGGTGGTTAGGGTATGGCGAAACAGCCCACCCTGACATCGTTTTTTTTATTTGGTGGGTCTGATTTGCTGTTTTTACATAGTAAACGCCTATATGTTATGAATAATATTCCAAGGTCACTATCAATGTTGCGTTTATTTCTTTCCAGTAATTATCTATTAAATGCTTTATATGTCTGTAATACAATTTCTGTATAGCATCCGCTTTCATCACAATAAGTTTTCATATCACCATTTAGATAGACAATGTAATTTTTAAATTCTGTAATATCTGATTCTGTTTTTTTATTCTCGCAAGATATACCGTTCAACAAATTTACTATATCATCAGGGAATTCTACATATAATGCTCTTAACAAGAAACCTTTATCTGTAACTTTCATTCGCAGCTCATTTCCAGAATGGCAATTCTCCAAATAGACCGCTACTAAAGATTTCAAGCCAAACTCTAAACAGAAGTTATTGCCTTTTACTATGCAGCCAAAACCATCATCTGCATCCAGTGAAAAATGCACATTCTGCTGCCTTGCCATTTGTTGTATTTCTTCCATTATTTCTATACCAATCAACGCAAGTTCAATATCATTGCTATCTGCTTTAGTATAATGTTTCAAATCAAACTGGTTTTCATAAGCAACGGTCATTTTCCTTTCCTCCCAGATTGATTTAGCCTGTCTAGCATTTTCATTTCCCCACGGTTAAGCTGTAAAACTTCATCCGCCTGCTTTGCCAGTTCATTTGAATGGGTAACGATAACAACACATTTGTTCATCTGATGGGCACATTCTTTTAAGATATTCGCTATTTCGGCTGCGTTATCCTCATCGAGATTTCCTGTCGGCTCGTCCGCAAGGATAACCTTTGCGTCTGACGCTAATGCACGGGCAATCGCTACACGCTGCTGTTGTCCACCAGAGAGCTTCAGAACATTTCGTCTGCTTTCTTCTTCGGTTAGTCCGACACGCTCCAAAATCGGCTGCGGCGGCAGTTTAGAAGTCAACGCCACATTTTCTTTCGGCGTTAGATAATCAATCAGATTATAGCTTTGGAAAATGAACGCCACATTGTTTTTGCGGTGGGCGGAAAGCCCTGCTTTTTCAATATCCTTTCCGTCATAGAAAATCTGTCCGTTAGATGGGCTGTCTAAGCCGCCCATAAGGGAAAGGAGCGTTGTCTTTCCGCATCCAGACGAGCCAAGAATAGCATACATTTTACCCTCTTCGAGTGACAGGTTTATAGCCTTTAATACCTTTCTTTTATTTTCATAGGCATATCCAACATTTTTAAGCTCCATAATATTCATACTGACTACCTCGTTTCTTTTTGTTTTACTGTGCATCATACTGAAATCACTCCATCTGTGACAGGATTTCTTTTGGCTTCAATCGCATAGCAGGGATGCAGGATATCAATACAGCTGCAATCAACAGGATAGTTCCTAAAGTCGCCACCAAAGTAAAATGCTGTGTTGTGACGATTACATTCTCTGCCGTCTTGCCGAATAATGTGCCAAGCATTCCTGCGAATTGTTTACTGGATAGATACGCCAGAGGAAATGCGGCAACTGCTATCAAGAGAGTTTCGATTGTATACTGCAAGATGACAGCAGGTTTTTCAATCCCAACCGCAAGCAGGATACCCATTTCTTTTTTTCTGCTGCGTATAGACATTGACAAAATCAGAATAATCAACACCATGCTTACAACTGTTATTACTACAATAAGCGTAGTAATCAGCGTTCCTGTATCAGAGATAGAGCTAGAAACACGCTCATACACCTCATCATTTGCTGTGATTATAAAATTGTTCCAGTTGATAGAGGTTATTTTTTGTACTTGCTGAATAATCCCTTCAAGCTGCTCTGGGTCATTCACAAAGAAATCTGCTGAAGCATATCCAACATCCTCATAATTTTCTAACAAGGCTTTCATCGTTGTTTCACTGACAAAGGCATTATTCGCATAATCGTAATAAGATGCTTCATTGTAATTGTTCCGTTCATCTGTCTTATCAGCTACAACTTCAAACAACCCTACAATCTTTAACTCTTTTGTCTTGTCATTTGAAAATGGGTCATTGACTGCTTGAATAGTGTCGCCAACATGAAGTCCATGTTTATCTGCAATCTCCTTGCTGATAATAATTCCATTATCAAAAGAGAGGTCAAGCATTTCTCCATCGCACATTTCCAAAGCACCCGACAAAAACAGTGAATGATATTCTGAGTTGATACAACTATAAGAATAAAATTGACAATCCACCATCGAATGACCTGTAGGCTCTAATTGCTCTAACCATTGTCCATTTACATCAGACAGGCACAATATCGTTTGGATAGAAGCATTGTATCCTTCAATTCCATCTACAGCAACAATCTTTTCCATCATGTCGGAAGTAAGATATTCCTGCGTACTATACGAACCGTTCCCACCATTGCCCCAGCCACCTGTCGCAGTATTGCGGCTAACGGTAAAACTTGTACCAGTAGTTCCCCTTAATTCCTCTGCCTGTTCCTCCTGTGCATCTGAAATGGCAAGCCCCGACAGCACCAGTGTTGTAATGGATAAAAGCAGGCAGAATAGAAGCAGTGTCTTTCTCCATTTTCGGGCTGTATATAAAATAGCTCTTGTCCCTAAATTCATTTCGTGCCTCCTAACTCATTTGTGATAAAATGTTTTTGGGGTTCATTTTCATAATCGGATATACGGCAAGTGCGGTAGATACCAGACAAATCATCAATCCAAATGCCCATACAATCACATAATCCGTTGCAGAAATCTCCACTATAATCTCTGAAAGACCTAAATCTTCCGTAGGCTGTTTGGCTGTTTCTGCGTTCTGCGTCAAATCCACCGTTTCATAGGTTTCCGCTGTAACCTGCGAAAGCAGCCTGCTTCCAATCTGGTTAGAAATGGCTGCACTTGCACCATAAGAGAGAAGCAAGGCGATGGCAGCTACGATAAATACCTCAAGCAAATACTGTAACAGTACCGCCCCCTTTGAAATTCCCATTGCAAGGTAAATGCCTGTTTCGTGGATACGGCTACGCAATCGCAAGGTCATAAACAGGGCAAGCACTAAAAAACAGATAGCAGACACAACTGTGATAGCAATAAAGACAATATTTTGCAATCCCTCCAGAGATTTCTTTGCATTTTGATAGTCTTTATCATAGCAGGTCAGCGTACAGCTATTCCAATCCACACCATTGATTTCCTGCACCTGCTCCATAATGTGGTCAAGTTCCTCTGGGTCATTTACATGAAAATCCCCAAACTGTATATTGGTTTCGTCCTCTGTTCCATAAAGCAGATAAGAAGCGGTGGCAAGGCCGGTAAAGACAATATTGTCATATAAATCGCAGGATGGTGCAGTCCCGATGGCATCCTGCTCTTTTGTGCTTGTGAAGATTCCTGCAACCGTTACATCTGTGACACGGTTTTTATCTGTTACATCAGAAAGCTGTATGGTGTCGCCTATGGTAAGCCCATTTCTTTCGGCAAACTTTTCATGTATCAATACTGCATTTCCATTTTCAGATGTAATGGCTTTTCCCTCCGTCAGCTTGAAACCGCCCTCGGTAAAATAACTGTCATTTTCTGAGTTGGAGCTTGCGACAATCTTTCCTGCGTTTTCATACTCTGCGGGTGTCTGAGCTGCTCCCTCCGTGCTGATTTCCAAAAGTTTTCCGTCTGTATCATAATAATTGGCATAGTAATAAGAACGCAGGATATAATTTCCGCTCAGTCCGTCTATGGAAAGTATCTGATTTAGCACACTCTCTGTAATACCCGTATCCAAGTGCTTTGCATTAATGGTAAAGTATCCCAACAAGGCTTTTTTGATATTTGTGTTTGCAGTTATTGTTGCCGACTGGATAGAAAAGCAAGTCAGCACCAGCGTTGCCATAACCAGTAAAAATGCGAGAAGTGTAGCCGTTTTTCCTTTCTTTCGCACTAAGTATAGGCACACTCGTTTCAGTAAATCCATGTTTCCTCCTTTTTGTCCTGTCTCATATAAGTACGCCCGCAGGACTTTTATTCATCTCGTTTTTCAGTAAGACTAATTCTTTTTTATACTACCTGCCTTTTCACCTCCTTTGCCGCTCCTTTTCTTATCTGAAGCATCATAAGAATACGAAAAAAAGGTGGAGTCTGGGTGGAGTTGAGAAGTATTTTAGGTGGAGTTGCCGTTTTAGTGCAAAGAAAAAGGCAGACGGCATCATTGCCAATCTGCCTTACAATTATGTTGATTTGTTTTAAAAACCGACTGTAAACTTCACGCCGTTTTCTGTGTTTCCCAGTTTGTATGAAATGCGGTGGTGGTCGAAAATCGTCTTGACAATATACAGACCTAAGCCGCTCCCTCCCGTATTGCGGTTGCGTGATTTATCTACACGAAAAAAGGGAATAAATAGCTGTTCCAAATCTTCATCCTTAATGTGGACGCCCGTATTATGGACGGTCAGCATGGCATCCGATAATTCTACCTCTACCTCTGCCTGCTCTGGAGAATAGATGACCGCATTATTTATAATATTGGAAACAGCCTGCTGTAAAAGCCGCTCGTCACCATGATAAAAAACATTTTGCTGTAGGTGGGAGAGCATCTTTATTTTCTTATCTTCGGCAATGCCCTTGACCTTTCTGCAACACCTCTCTACCAGACTGGTCATATCCACTTTTTCACGCAAAAGCTGAAAATCTGAACCGCCCATTCTCGCCGCAGAAAGAATATCCTTTACGAGTATTTCCATATCTGTGGCAGTCTTTAAGGCGTGTTTCAGATAAGCGTCCCTGTCTTTATACTCGCCAACCTTATATATCATGCCCTCTAATTCACCTTTGATAATAGTAATCGGCGTTTTCAGTTCATGGGAAACGGAAGTAAAAAAATCTATCCGTTGTCTTTCCTGCCTGCGTTGCTTTTCAATATCCGATTGTAACTGTTCGTTGGCACTTTGCAGACTTTCAAGAGCCTCGGAGAGCTGTGCGGACATTTCATTCAGACTTCCCGCAAGCTGCCCGATTTCATCACTTCTAGATTCATCGCATTTCCAAGTCATGTCAAGCCGTGTCATCCGTTTTGCCACGCCGCATATATCAATCAACGGCTTTGAAAAATAACGGGAGCAGACATATGCGGCAATAACGGAAATCATCAATATCATTCCTGCGATAAACGGGATAAGCTTTACCAGAATATCATAGGATTGTGCTACCGCAATAAGGCTCGCCGTTGCAAGCAGGCGGTAGTTTTTTTCTTTATATGTGAAACTGCCAGAACTGCTCAATGTCTTGGCAGCATTATTCTTTTTTTCGTCGTTGCTAATATTAACGGCAAGCATTTCATTTCCCGCTTCGTCCTCAATTCGCACAAACGCATTGTTCTGTATAGAAAATGCGAGGATATCCTGCGATATATCTTCCCATCCACTTTTTTCAAGACTTTCGGTCAGCTTATATAAATCCGTCGTAAACTGGTTTTGAAGCTCCACTTGATAATTTTTAGGAAGAAAGACCATGACCATTCCATAAATAAGGATGCAACATACGGTCAGCAATAGGAACATAGTCAAAAATGTCTTTGCCCCGATACTTTCTTTAATTTTCTTTCTCAATTTTATATCCCACCCCTCTTATGGTTTCTATGTAATCCACGCCTAATTTCCTGCGGATATTTTTGATATGGGTATTTACAATCTTTTCATCGCCAAAATAATCATATCCCCATATACTGTTCAGCAGATTATCCCGTGTAAATACACGCCCTTGATTTTCCAGAAACAATTTTAGAATTTCAAACTCACGGGCAGTAAGCGTTATGCCTGTTTCTCCAACGGATACCTCGTAGCTTTCTGCATTTAGGCAAATATCTTTATAGTGGATAACCGTAGATGTTTCATTTTTTCTGTCTGTTCTTCTTAGGACTGCTTCAATTCTCCGCACAACAAGCGGCATGGAAAAGGGCTTTGTGATATAGTCATCTGCCACCAAATCAAAGCCTTTCATCTGGCTGTCCTCATCATCCAATGCGGTCAACATAATGATAGGCGTGTCGCTTTCTTTCCGTATCTGCTCGCAGACAACAAAACCGTCCATCTTCGGCAGCATTAAGTCAAGCAGCACTAAATTTGGATGATATGTCTGAAATTTTTCGATACCGTCCATGCCGTCTTCTGCCAATATTGTCTTATATCCTGCATCTTCCAAAAATGCCTTAATAATGTTCTGGATAGCCTGCTCGTCCTCTATAATTAAAATCGTCTTTGACAATAGAAACACCTCCATAAAAAGGGTAACACATAATTGTGGAGTTTCGGTGGAGTTACACATAAAATCTTTTTCTTACCTATTATAGCCGCTATATATTCAAAATCAAATGTGCAAATAAGATTTCTTACCTCCGATAATAGGAGATTAAATCTCTTATTACCAGAGATTTCACATCGTTTTATAGGATACCACATCTCTGTAAAATAAAAAGGTAAAAATTCAGAGTACAGGTGGTGGAACTTATGGACAAAAGGAACAATGATTTTGACTTTGATTTCAGACCGCTAGGACTGGCAATCAAAAAAGCCCGTAAAGCCCAAGGCGTAACCAGAGAACAGCTTGCAAATATCATCGGCTATAATCCCAGACATCTCCAAGCTGTCGGAAACGAAGGGCAGTATCCAAGCATAGAGCTGTTTCTCCAACTCATCACAATGTTTGACGTATCAGTTGATGAGCATATACATATGGAAGAAAAGCCGAAAAAAAGCTCTATCCGCAGGCGTTTGGATGCTATGCTTGACCAACTGGACGATAAGGAGCTGTCCGTCGTCGAAGCAACCGTAAACGGACTGTACAAGGCAAAAGAGCAAACAGAGGAATAAGCCCCTCTGTTTTTCCTTTTTACCGCACCAAAAGCTATTTCAATCTACTACATTTTCTGGTTATGGCATGAACTGCCTGCATATTGAAATTGCGGCTCATACAAATGAAATGAAAAGGTTTCCCTGTCCACAAAGCCCACCGTTTTATCGCTGTCGTACAATTCAAGCAGAAATGCCGCCATCTGTGTGCTTGTATGATAAGTACCAAATAATCTGTCATAATCATAATTACTGACGTCATTCGCAATTTTCCCAAATTCCGTTTTTGTTGCGGCAGGGGCTAATACCTTTGCCTGCATTTTTGCATGGGCAGTTTTTAACTCCCACGCCAAGCCCTCCGTAAAAGCACTGACATAAAACTTTGCAGCACAATATGTTACCGCATTAGACACAATCGTATAGCCGCCGCAGGAAGAAATATTGATAAGCTGTGTCCCCTCTGTATCTTTAAAGTCACGGACGAACAGGGAAGAAAAAACAGTGAGGGCTTCCACATTCAAGTGCAGCATCCGACTGATTTTCTCCAAATCCTGATTCCCGACGCTGCCATAATTTCCAAATCCCGCATTGTTTACCCATGTCTGCAACGGATATGATTTTATGTTTTCGTATAACTGGAAAACATTTTGTGGAACAGATAAATCCGCAGCCTTAACTACAATATCAAGCATCGGATGTAATGCTAAAATTTCCTGCCTTAAAGTTTCCAGTCTGTCTTTTCTGCGGGCAACAAAGATTAGGCTGCTCCCACGCTCCGCAAAAGCTTTTGCCGTTTCATACCCTATTCCCGAACTTGCCCCCGTGATTACCGTATACTTTTCTGTATTCTGAACCATTTACAAAACCTCCTCTTTATTGATATAATACGAGCATACAATGTAGAGTAAACTCTATGTCAAGAGATAAGAGGTGATTTTTTTGGAATATTCCAT
This sequence comes from Lachnospiraceae bacterium, assembly GCA_009774235.1. Classification (GTDB taxonomy): domain Bacteria; phylum Bacillota; class Clostridia; order Lachnospirales; family Lachnospiraceae; genus Butyribacter. The sequence continues at coordinate 1 of VSNJ01000174.1, read as the reverse complement.
A
>VSNJ01000173.1 GCA_009774235.1 Lachnospiraceae bacterium | reverse complement strand
GTAATATAATTGTTATTATCCAGTTAATTCTTTTTTGCTTTTTTGTAACCATTTTTCTCCTCCTTATCTTTTGTCAGGATGGTCTGTATGACAGTTAAAACCATTACAAAAAATGCAAATATAATTGCCATTGTAGAGGCCAGCCCGATTTCCCAGTTTACAGTTCCTGTTTCATATATATCATATACAACTGTATATGTTGAATGTGACGGACCTCCGCCTGTCATAACCATAGGCTGTACCAGCATCCTGAATGCCCCTATTGTTATTGTAATAAAGACAAATATACACAATGGCTTTAACTCTGGAAGTGTAATATCCTTAAATTTCTGCCATGGTGTTGCATGGTCCATCTCCGCTGCCTCATAAAGTGCCGGGTTTATTGCCTGTATTCCCCCAAGGAATATAATCATCTGGTATCCTGCACCTTGCCATGCACTCATTACTGCAATAGATGGAAGTGCCTGGCTTGCACTATTTATAAATGGCTGTGCCTGGATTCCAAATAATCCCAGGACAGAATTAAGTATACCCTCAGGACTGTAAATCTGTATCCATAAAGTAGATACTACAGCCAGTGACATTACTACAGGAATAAAAAATGCTACTTTAAAATACTTTTTACAGTGGCTGGCTTTATTTATAAGAAGTGCCAGTCCTAATGACCCAAGCCCCTGTAATGGTACAATAATAATTACAAATTTAACTGTATTAAAAAATGCCTGCCTGAAATCTTCATCTTTAAAAACCTCAAAATAATTTTCTAGTCCTGTGAAATGTGTTAATTTAGGATTGAGGGCAAAGAAATCTGTAAAACTAAAAATAAATGTAAGAACCATTGGCAAAAACAAAAATATTGCCAGCAATACTAACGCAGGTCCGAAAAAAGCCATCCCCATAAGTGATTCTAATTTTCCTCTTTTCATTATTCCACCTTATAACGCTTTAATTTTGCGTTAATCCTTTCTATTGATTTATCAAGTTCTTTTACTGGGTCTTTTCCTGTCAGCACCACGTTTTCGAGAACCTCCTGTACAGAAGAGCTTACCTGTGGATATACTGGCGTTTTAGACCTTGGATGCCCATACATGCTTAACTGGCTGTATAATGCCTTATAATTTTCATCTTCTTCAAATAACGGGCTGCTCTCAAATGCCTCATAAGTAGATGGGAAATTCCTGCTTTTTTCCCATAGCTTCTTACCACTTTCAATACCACTCATATATTGTACAAGCTTTGTAGCACCATTTATATTCTTGGTACCAGATGATGCAGCAAACGCCCATGAACCTGTAGGTGTATATCTGCTGCCATTCCACTTATCTGGGACAACATATGGTGCAACACCCAGATTTATATCTGGATAATTTGAATAAATAGTATTCACCTCCCATGCCCCGTCAAATTTAAATGCTGCACGCCCACTTTCAAATAAATCAGTTATCTGCACTTTTGACATATACCCATTCCCTAAAATCTTTTTAAAATATTCCAAGGTCTCCAGGTTTTCTTCTGAATTAAATACCCCATCTGCATTAAGCCCTGTAGAATCTACAAAATCACCACCATTAGCCCAGAAAAACGGAGAATAATAATAAATAGTTGCTTCCCCTGCAGGAAATGTCATGTCAATAGCATATCCTTTCTTTTTATCTGTAACTGTCTTTACTTTTTCAAGTACTTCCAAAAATTCAGTCCATGTCCATGGATTGCCAGCATCCGGAACCTCCACACCAGCTTCATTTAAAATATCTTTATTATAGTACAGGCCTACACTTGATTCCATTGCCCCGAGCGCATACAATTTATTATTATATGTACCTTGTTCAATAATTGATTCAAGGTATATACTTTTCTCTTCTTCAGACAACTCTGCTAATGGCTGTATAATTCCATTCTCTGCATAAGCTGCAATATTAGGACCATCAACAGTTAATACATCTGGCAGTCCTCCAGACATTACTGAAGCATTAATCTTATCAGAATATCCTCCTCCACTGTCATTTCTTGGTATAAATTCAATATCCGCAAAATATTCCCCATCATACTCCTTATTAAATGCCTCAACTGTTTCTTTATAACACTGTCCTTCCTCTGTTTCTTCAATAGAATGTACCCATATTGAAAGATATTGTTCACCAGCATCATATCCCTGGATTTCATCTGGTGAAGGCTGGCTGTGCCCACATCCTGCAAACATAGTTCCCATTAACACCAAAGAAATAAGAGAACCATATTTTAATCTTTTATTCATAGCCTTTTCCCCTTTCTTTAATATAAATATTTTCACACCCTTAACTAATAACCTGTGCCAGAATAGTATAACCATTATACAATTTTACTAATTACAGATATCTTCCAGACACATCTGCTGTTATACAACCTGTTACATAACCAGTTACATAACCGATTAAGTTACCGGTTACTTTGATAAAATCATACAATATAATTATACTTTTGTCAATAATTTTTTTTAATTTTGTACAAAATATTTTCAAAATATTCTGGTAATTTTGTATAAAGTAAAATTCTATATATGTTTAATATAATCCCTGGCTTTATTTTTTATTGATTTTATAATTATCCATTGATATAATTAGAAAAATAGCATATTATTTTTCTTGAAAGAGGACACAAGAATATGAATAAAAAAAAAGTTACATTTGCAGATATAGCAAAATATACAAATTTTTCAAAAACAACAATATCCAGGTATTTTAATAACCCAGATTCTCTTACTGTAGAGAACCAGGAAAAAATAGCAAAAGCCCTAAAAAATCTTGGCTACCATGAAAATAAACTGGCTAAAGTCCTGGCAAATGGAAAAAGTGAATTTATAGGCATTATTGTTCCCAACCTGTATCTCCATTACTATGCAGAAATGTTAAACCAGATTTTATCTACTTATGGGGAACACAATTATAAATTCCTTGTATTTGTTGGAGATAATAATAAAGAAACAGAACAAAAATATATAAAAGAACTTCTCGCATACAAAATTGAAGGACTCATTGTATTAAGCCATACACTTTCTTCAAAAGAGCTTGAATCATATCATATCCCTGTAGTCACAATAGAGAGGGAATCCATACATGTATGTGGTGTATGTACTGATAATTATATGGGTGGTGTACAGGCTGCCAGCCTGCTTATTAAAAACAACTGTTCTAAGCTTATACATATCAATTCCAAAACACCAGAATATGTACCAGCTTATGGAAGAATCAGGGGATTTGAAGATACCTGTGTTTCAAACAATATACCATATAACATTATCACTGCTGACTTTGGGAATTCATATACGAGCACTGTAGAGCAAATACGCCAGATTTTTGACCAGATTGAAGAAGCAGGTAGTGGGAAAAAAGGTATTTTCCTTTCAAATGATACCTATGCTAATATATTTTTAAATATAGTTATACAAAAATATGGTACACTGCCTTCTAGCTACCGGCTCGTAGGCTTTGACAATTCCCCTATAGCAAGTGAAGCAATAATCCCTATTACTACTATAGGACAACAAATTGAAAAAATGGCACAAAATGCCTTAGAACTTCTGGTATTACAAATGGATGAAATGAAAAAAAGAATTCCAGAACCATTAAAAGAACCTTTACACCGTCAAATCACACCTGTTTTAATCCGGCGTGATACAACTGATTAGACTACATAAAACATGTGGCCACATTAAGAATGAAAAATACAGGATATAGTATTTTAATAAAATATTATATCCTGTATTTTAATTTCTTAATGCGGCAGCCTCTTTTACCAGCAGTTATATTACCTGGCTAAAACTTCCCAAAAACCTTATCTAATATATTGTACATTGTATCAATATGTTCTTTTTCTACTATTAAAGGAGGTACAAACCTTATAATATTACTTCCTGCTGAAATTAATATTAAATTATTTTCAAGTGCTTCTGTAACTACCTGGCTGGCTGGCATATCAAGTTCAATACCATACATAAGACCCATACCACGTACATCTTTTATAATACTGCTGTATTTGCTTTGTAGTGCTTCAAGTTTCTCTTTAAGATAAGGGGAAATTTCATTGACATGGCTGACAATATCCTTATCTTTATATATTTCAAATACTTTGCACACAGCAGCTGTTGCAAGCGGATTGCCGCCATAAGTAGTGCCATGGTCGCCTGGACACATTGCTTCTGCTACTTTTTCACTTGCAGCAAATGCACCTACAGGCACACCACATCCAAGCGCTTTTGCCATTGTAAGTATATCTGGTTTTATATTATAATACTGGTATGTAAACATTTTGCCTGTACGGCCCATTCCACACTGGATTTCATCTAATATCAACAAAATATCATTTTCATCACAAAGTTTCCTTAAACCAGTTATAAATTCTGGTGATGCAGGATAAATCCCGCCCTCTCCCTGCAGCGTTTCAAGTATTACTGCACATGTATCTTCTGTAACAAGTGCTTTTACACTTTCAAGGTTATTGTATTCTGCAAATGACACACCACCAATTAATGGTTCAAAAGGTTCCCTGTAATGCTTTGTACCAGTAACAGAAAGTGCCCCCATGCTTCTTCCATGGAAAGAATGTTCCATTGCAATTATACTGCCTTTGCTGTCTTTATTCTTTAAATATGCATATTTTCTTGCAAGTTTAATAGCACCTTCAATAGCTTCTGTACCACTATTAGTAAAAAATACCCTGTCAAGCCCTGAGGCTTCCGAAATATAACCTGCCGCTTTAATTGCAGGCTCATTAAAATAAAGGTTTGATGTATGTATAATCTTGTCAATCTGGTCTTTAAGACCCTGTTTATATTCTTCGTTGCTGTAACCAAGCGCAGAAACTGCAATTCCTGCACCCATGTCAAGATACTTGTTTCCTTCTGTATCATAAAGATATACATTTTCACCTTTAGCAAAAATCTTGTTCCTGTTATATACATGTATAAAATGTTTTGAAGCTTCTTCTATATCCATAATAATCCCCCATACTGCGCCTTCTGCGGCTCAAATAATAATGAAAAATGTTGTTTTTACATTTTTACTGTGTGAAGCAGCAATCATTCTTAGAAACGTTCCCTGTTTCTTTATAATACTTTTTCACAATAATCCTCCGTTTATAAGCAAAGCACTTGAAAATAATATAAGTATCCGTTTAATTTAATTTTCATTAAAATAACGTCCGCTGTCATCACCAATTATAGCTGTACCAATACCTTTCTTTGTAAAGAACTCAAGTAAAAGACAGTGTTCCCTCCTGCCATCAAGTATATGTACCCTGTTTACACCTGAATTAACAGCATTTATACAGTTAGTAACTTTTGGAAGCATACCACCACTTATTATACCACCTTCTATAAGCTTATTGGCCTCATTCAGGTCAAGAACTGATATAAGCGAATTCTTATCATCAGGATTCATGCACACACCCTCTACATCTGTAAGAAATGCAAGCTTTTCAGCAAATATTGCACTTGCTATTGCACATGCTGCATCATCAGCATTAATATTATAAGTATCACCATTTTCATCCATGCCTATTGGTGCAATAACTGGTATAAAATCATTTTCAATAAGTGTATCAATAATTTCTGTATTAACCGATTGTATATCACCAACATAACCTATATCTTTGCCATCTGGCATTTTCTTGGATGCTTTTAACATACCGCCATCCTTGCCGCATATTCCCACAGCCTTTACGCCAAGGCTTTCTACCATCTGGACAAGATTTTTATTAACACGGTTAAGTACCATTTCCGCTATTTCCATTGTATCTTTATCTGTTACACGCAGGCCATTCTCAAATTCTGTTTCCTTGCCAGTCTTGTCAAGCCACCTGCTTATTTCCTTGCCGCCGCCATGTACAATAACTGGTTTCATTCCAATAAGTTTTAATAATGCAACATCTTTAATTACACTTTCTTCAAGATGCTTGTCAAGCATAGCACTTCCGCCATATTTTACAACAACTTTTTTATTATTAAAATCACGTATATATGGCAGTGCCTCAATAAGGGTTTCTGCCTTCTCTGTAATTAAATCAAAATACTCTTTCTTTTCTTCATCACTCATAACTTTTATCCTTTCAGAAATAAACATTATTATATAATTACTGCCCATGAGCCTTCTGGTCAAATATTATATAATTTTTACTGGCTCTGGAAGTTTCTAATTTTTTCACAGGCAATACACTTTTTTATGGAAAAAGGGGAACTATTTTAAGCCCTGCATTTTCCTCAAACCCAAACATAATATTCATATTCTGTACTGCCTGTCCTGCTGCACCTTTAACAACATTATCAATAGCACCCATCATAATAATACGTCCTGTGCGGTTGTCAATTTTAAAGTTTATATCCACAAAATTACTTCCTTCTACCCATCTTGTTTCTGGAAATACATTTTCTTCAAGTACACGCACAAAATATTCATCTTTATAATACTTGTCATAAACTTCCTTTACTTCTTTATATGAAAGTTTACCATACATTTTTGCATATGAAGTGGCAAGTATTCCCCTGTTCATAGGTACAAGGTGCGGTGTAAAATTAATAACTGTTTCTTTGCCAGAAGCATAAGAAAGCTGGTCTTCAATCTCTGGTGTATGACGGTGTACCGCTACTCCATATGGTTTAATACTTTCATTAACTTCACAATACAAGTTAGAAGTTTTTGCCCCACGCCCTGCACCAGATACACCTGATTTTGCATCAACAATAATTGTATCCATATCAACCAGCCCTTCTTTTGCCAACGGATATATTGAAAGAACTGTACATGTTGGGAAACACCCTGGATTGGCTATAAGCCTTGCATCTTTTATATATCTCCTGTTTACTTCACAAAGTCCATATACGGCTTCTTCTATAAATCCAGGACTCTGGTGCTTGATACCATACCATTCTTCATATCTGGATACATCTTTAATCCTGAAATCAGCACTAAGGTCTATTATTTTTGTCTGGCTTAATATTTTTTCATTAACAAGTGAACTGCACAATCCTTGGGGAGTAGCTGTAAAAATAACATCTGCCTGGCCTGCAAGTTCTTCTATATTTTCACCCATACAGATATCATCCACAATCTGGAACATATTGCCAAATACTTCACTGTATTTCTTATCTATATATGATTTTGAACCATACCATACAATTTCCACACCAGGATGCTGTAAGAGTATGCGTACAAGCTCCTGGCCTGCATAGCCTGTAGAACCAATAATACCTGCTTTTACCATTATTACACAATTCCTTTCATCTACTGCTATATTTAATAGTTTTAAAACTGTCTGCTTTAACAATTTTCTGGATATTCCTTAACGCAATGCCTATTATACAGCTAGATTTATATTTATGCAATAGTAAATTTGCTTTTTTTGCAAAAATATCCATATTTTATTGTAATTTATTTAGATTGTATAAATATTTATTCATAATAATGTATATTTATTAGATAATTCCATAATAACTGGAACATTAATGAAAGAATATAATTAACTACTTATACTTTTTTATTTGTAATATTTTTACCATATTTATATTCTTTTTTCCATGCATTGGTGAAGCATTTCCCCTAAGAAGAAATATTGAAAAAATACAAGTGATAACAAAACCACATAATTACACTAAAAGCAATCATACTATTTATCCCTTCTTTGTAATACTATTTTATTTAAAATTATATCATAATTTTGCTTATTCTTCATCAGAAATAATTTGTTTTAATTGACACCGCTATACTTTTAATGTATAATTAATAAATCAATAGTTTAAATTAAAAATCTTTATAGAAATAAAATTTACAGGATGCGGCTTATGAAAAAAACAAATATAAAACCATTATTATCCATTTTATTAGTAATGATATTATTGTATGAAACCACAAATACAGTTTATGCATATACTACTTTAGGATATAAATGG
>VSNJ01000172.1 GCA_009774235.1 Lachnospiraceae bacterium | reverse complement strand
TTTATGCTTGACAGTTTGTAGTTCTGTTTTATGCGTAAATTCTCTTTATACTCCAGCATAAGTTTTTTTGTAATTTCTCTTCCTCCAGCAAAATCCATTAATTTTTTAATATCACGTATATATTTTTCTATTGTTGCAGCACTTTTTTCCTCGTATTCCAAATATTCCCTGAACTGGTTAATTAACTTTTCTGTAATAACACGTTTCATATGTATTTATCCTCCATTTCTTTTGCCAGGCATATACCTGTTTTCTAGCATATGTATAATATTAAAATTTTTATTTAATAATAGCAGACAATACCTGGGTACTCAATTTTTTATTTCAATTAAGCCCTGGTAAATCAAACCCACCGCTTAAGAAGTGGGTAACTTACTTAATGAGGTTAAACAGACATATCTTGCCAATTATACATCTACTTAATTAAAAAGTTTGCGTTTACTGTGATTTCAATAGTTTTTAGAGTTTACATTTTTGATAAACAGTGTTATATTGTATTAAAAATATTTGAAATATGTAAATATGCCAAGATACTGTTAAAGCCAAACCAGAAACCTTGGAATGTAGAATGGACATATAAACCATTCATGAAGCATATGGTGCCAGTAACGGGACTATTAAATCTGAAAAATTAAAAGTTAAAGTTGAAAAATTAAAAATGGGGGTTCTTCATTAAATGATAAAAAATACAGAAATTTATTCTTCACCGATGATAAATGAAAATAAACAGAGATTATATTGTATTGATATTTTAAAGGGAATTTGTAGTATATTTGTTATTATAACACATTACAACTGGCAAGAAACAGAAAGGTTAAAATTTTTATTTCCTTTTTGGATTGATATGGCAGTACCTGTTTTTATGATAATATCTGGATATTTATATGCTAAATCATATAAGAAAAAAGAGATTAGCAATATAGGCAGTGCATATTTACTAGAAAATATACTTAATAAAATTTTCAGGTTTACATTTCCATTCACCATAATATTTTTAATAGAACAAATACTTTTTTATATTTTGACAGTGGAAAACTGGAATAATAAAAATATCTGGTCTTTTATTTATTCTTAAGGGGTGGTACAGGTCCAGGAAGTTATTATTATCCAGTAATGATACAATTTATTTTTGTTTTTCCTGTTATATATTTTATTATAAAGAAACATGATTTTAAAGGATTATTACTTTGCGGAATTTTAAATGCATTATTTGAAATATTAAAATGTGCGTATTGTATGAATGAAGAATGTTACCGTTTGCTTATGTTCAGATATTTATTTGTTATTGCATTTGGATGTTATATGGAAATTAGAAAAACAAAACTTAAAAATATATGGTATTTTACTTCACTTATTATTGGTGTTTTATTTATTATTATTGTATGTTATACAGAATATACACCAGTAATTGTTATATTTTGGACACGTACATCATTTATTTCTGGTTTGTATATTATTCCTATTATGGTAATACTAATAAATAAAATAAACTTTAGATGTAAAATATTAGAATTATTTGGAAAAGCATCATTTAATATTTTTTTAGTACAAATGGTTTATTTTAATTTTATTGAATGGATTCCATACCAGATAAATAGCAGATTGGGACAAATATTAATTAATATTATTGTGTGTGTTTCATTAGGTAGTATTTTTTATTACATTGAAGGTAATTTAGGTAGAAAATTATTTAAAAATTATAAATAACTTAAAATTATGGTTTTAAATAAAAATAACTGTGTAATCTGTGTATAAATTACAATAACCGTAAAAAAGTGTCTCCGACACATCAACTCCCCTAGCCCCTCATTCATGAGGGGAATTAGGGGTTTCTTTTTTCTCCATTTTCTGTCACAATAGTCTTATGAATATTTTACAAGAGATTTTTAACGACCATTATGAAGAAATGATTTACACCTTACATCCACGTAAATCTGTTATTGAAAACGTAGATAAAATGCTCAATTGCGGTGATCCTGCTTTTGGTGGCGCCATGTATGGTTGTCCTCACTGTGGCAAACTTAAATTTGTTCCTTTCCGTTGCCACAACCGTTTCTGTCCCACCTGTGGCAACAAGTATTCCATGGAACGCACTACCAATATGTCCTTCAAACTTATTAATGTCCAGCACAGACATTGCGTTTTCACCATTGTTCAAAACCTACGTGACTTTTTCTTACAAGACCGTTCCTTATTAAACTGTCTTTTCCACGCTGTTACCAGCGTTGTTTTACGTATGTTTTATAAACAAAATAAATCTAAAAATTTCACTCCCAGCTTTATTATGGTACTGCATACCTTTGGCCGGGATTTAAAATGGAACCCTCATATCCACTGCCTCATCACTGAGGGCGGTTATAGCGGTGATGGTTTTTGGAAAGGTGTGCATCATTTTAATTATACCTTTCTCCGTAACGCATTCCGCACTGCTCTGCTCAATGAAATGGAGACTATTCTTGGTCCATCTTTCAAAAAAGTAAAAGCAAAATGCTATACGGAACATAAACAGGGATTTTACGTTTATGCAAAACCAAACAAATGTGATCCAAATGCTGTTACCAAATATATTGGACGTTATCTTGGCCGTCCTGTCATTGCCACTTCTCGTATTGATAAATACGATGGCGGACAGGTTACCTTTCATTACAACCGGCACGAAGATGATACATATGTTGTTGAAACAATCCCTGCCATGGAATTTATCCAACGGTTAATCCGCCACATCCCGGAAAAGCATTCCAAAATGATCCGTTACGGTGGACTTTATGCCCGGCACCGTGATATTGATCAAAAACTATACCGTGCTATTTCTAAAGAAGCCCATCCTATTTACCGGAGTTTCAATCAGTGGCGTACTGCCATTCTTGGTCCGTTTGGCTATGATCCACTGGAATGCCCGGATTGTAAACATAAAATGGTATTTTTAGAACTCTGCTTTAACCACCAGCGTGTTTCCCTCGAAAAAATGTACGGGAAAGCTATGTCCAGATCTCGTGGAAAGCGGTCTTCTTCTTAGTTTCCATTTTCCCTTGTTATATGATACAATTCTCTCAAAGGAGGATTACAAAATGCAAACAAATACCGGGGAACTACGCAAAAAATACATCAATAATCCCCCAGAAGGTTTCACTTCAAAGGACATCCGCTCTATGAGTGATGAAAAACTTCTAGATATGGATTATTTCATGAATGAAGAACTAGACGATGATTTTGGAGAAGAAGGTTTCTATATTTTTTAATCTTCTCTATCATCATTGATAAAGTGCGCTCTTTTTTATCCTATCCAACATATGTTCAATGAACGTATGTTTCTTTTTTTCTGCTCTAAAATTCAGAATTTCCTATAAAGTGAAAAATGTGGCAAAAAGAATTTGCCACATTTTTTCACAATTCCTTTATACTGGTATCTTTTTTACTCCTGTTCCAAGTATACAATCATCCCAGAAACCAGGCTTTCCTGTACAAGTATTGTCCTCTGGTTAGAAGAACCCTTAAATGCAAGTCCAAGGTCTTTCTTGTCTGCCATAAACTCGCCATCTACCATAACATCAATATAAGAAAGCAGTTCCTTTGTTTCCTCCCATTCATCCACCATACGTCCTGTAACATCTTTTTCAAAGTCATATCCTGTAAAACACCATATGCTTTTTGCTGGATATAACTTTTTAACCTTCCTTAATAACGGAAGAAGCCCCTGCTGGTTACAATACTCCAGAGGCTCACCACCAAGAAGTGTAAGCCCCTTTATATAATCTGGTTCCATGAATTTAAGGATTTTTGCTTCTGTATCTTCCGTAAATAGCTGCCCATAATTAAAATTCCATGTTTCAGGGTTAAAACACTCTTTACAGTGGTGTGTACAACCGCTTACAAAAAGTGATACCCTGACACCTGGCCCGTTGGCAACATCACATTTCTTTATTTCTGCATAATTCATTGTGTTCTGGTACCTTTCCCAATACAATGTTACAGATGCAGTACCCTTGAATTAATTTCCTTTGTCTTGCCATCATTCCAGAAATTCTCACCAAGATAGCCACAAGTCCTTCTTGTAACATTCATTTTATTTTTATCTTTATTATGGCACTGCGGACATTCCCATTCAAGGTTGTCATTTACTATAATCTCACCATCAAAACCACATACATGGCAGTAGTCAGACTTTGTATTAAATTCTGCATACTGTATATTTTCATAAATAAACTTAACCAGGTCTTCCAGCGCTTCAAGATTATGCCTCATATTTGGTATTTCAACATAAGATATTGCGCCACCAGAAGAAATCTTCTGGAACTGGCTTTCAAACCTGAATTTACTAAAAGCATCTATCTTTTCACGTACATCAACATGGTATGAATTAGTATAATATCCCTTATCTGTAATATCTTTAATGCTTCCAAATTTCTTTTTATCAATTTCAGCAAAACGGTAACACAAGCTTTCTGCTGGTGTACCATAAAGCCCAAAGCCTATGCCTGTTTCAAGCTTCCATGTGTCACATGCAAGACGCAGGCGCTTCATAAGACGTAGTGCAAAACTTGTTCCTGCAGGTTTCGTATGGCTTACACCTGTCATAAGCTTTGTAACCTCGTACAAACCAATATAGCCTAAAGATATAGTTGAATATCCATCATGTAACAGCTTGTCTATAGGCTCATTCTGCCCAAGCCTTGCTATAGCTCCATACTGCCAGTGTATAGGGCTTACGCTTGAAAGTGTACCCTCAAGTGAATGGTGTCTGCACATAAGCGCTTCAAAACACAATGCAAGACGTTCCTCTAAAAGTTCCCAGAACACCTCCTCATCACCCTCTGCCATTATTCCTATCTGTGGAAGGTTCAGGCTTACAACACCTTGGTTAAAACGTCCCTCAAATTTATATTTCCCATTGTCATCTTTCCAAGGTGTAAGGAAACTTCTGCAGCCCATACATGAAAATACATTGCCTTCATAATTTTCACGCATTTTCTTAGCAGAAATATAATCAGGGTACATCCTCTTAGCTGAACATTTTACAGCAAGCCTTGTAAGATAATCATATGGCCCGCCCTTTAAACAGTTATGTTCATCAAGTACATATATAAGTTTAGGAAATGCTGGTGTAACATATACCCCTTTCTCATTCTTTATACCTTCAATGCGCTGCTTAAGTATTTCTTCAATAATCATCGCATTTTCTTTGATATATGGGTCATTAATATCAAGATTTAAAAATAAAGTGACAAATGGTGACTGCCCGTTTGTAGTCATTAAAGTATTAATCTGGTATTGTATAGTCTGTACCCCGGATTTCAGCTCATCAGCCAGCCTGTCATGTACAAACTCTTCTAGTATATCATCACTTATTTCACTGCCATATTTCTGCTTGTAATGCAAGGCATATTTATCATGGCTTTTACGCAGGTATTTGCCAAGATGCCTTATATCAACTGACTGCCCTCCATACTGGCTGCTTGCAACTGCTGAAATAATCTGTGTCATAACAGTGCATGCCACCTGGAAACTCTTTGGGCTCTCAATCAGCTTGCCATTCATAACTGTGCCATTCCCAAGCATATCCCCTATATTAATAAGGCAACAGTTAAATATGCTCTGCAGGAAATAATCCATATCATGGAAATGTATCATCCCCTCTTCATGTGCCTTGACAATCTTCTCTGGAAGAAGAACCCTTTTTGTAAGGTCTTTTGATACTTCACCAGCTATAAGGTCCCTCTGGGTAGATGCAATATAGGCGTTTTTATTAGAATTTTCCTCCATAACATCCTTATTGCTATTCTTAATAAGGCTCATAATAGAATCATCAGTCGTATTGGCACGGCGTACCATTTCACGTGTATACCGGTATATTATGTACTTTTTGGCAAGCTCAAACTTACCCTCACTCATAAGCTTTTGTTCAATCATATCCTGGATATCCTCAACCATCAGATTATCCATACGCTTATTTTCAATACCAGCAACAATAGAATCAATTTTCTCATCAGAAACCTGTTCATAACGGTCTACTTCTGCATTAGCTTTCTGGATTGCAACCACTATTTTATTGCGGTCATAATCCACAACCCTGCCATCACGTTTTGTAACTTTCATGATTTACACCACTCCTGCTTTTATATTATTTAAACCCCTTGCTATCCAGCCTGCCAGAAAGAGACTGTATTTCTTCTGGCATAAGAAAGCCTGTACCTGCCAGTTATAAACATGTACTTATAGAACTTTCCTAGTGAGGTTAAAACGCAATGCTATTATACCATTACATCTCCAAAAAGTCCACAATATATTGTTAATTTTAACCATTTTGTACTATATTTTGTGGATAGGCTATTTTCTAAGGCTTACTCTTGTAGATAATGGCTGTTGTAAAAATGATGGCTTTATGAAGATGCAACTCTCTTTGTATCTTCTGATATATTCATTATACTATCAATTTCTCCAACAGGAATTTTAGTGTATTCTGACAATTCTTCCTTTGTAGGGATACTTCCTGATTCTTCCGTAAGGTATTTTGCTGCTTCATGTAAAAGGTTAATCTTTGCAATTACAGTATTTTCCCAGTCCTTATCTTCTGATTCCATATCTATAAAACTTTCCATAGCACTTAATATTTCCATATTAATTGTACCATGTACAGCCTCATAATCAGGTGTGCCATCTTCCTTAAAATAACGTTCCCTGTTTTCTTCAATTACTGAAATGCCAACAAGCAGGCCTACATTACCTTCTGCTATAATTTCATCTATTGATACCGTTTTATTTACTACTGCTTCACGCTTTTTATACCCTGATGCAAGCTTTATTACATGGTTTAATTTATTCTCTGCCAGTTTGTCACGCAAAGCTGTATCCCCCATAAGGAACCCTTTTATAATATTATTAACCTCACTAGCACCAGATTTCCCAAGATTGTTTACCTCCTGCATATAAAGCTTTCTATTAAACAAAGCTCTTTCTGTCTCCTGGCTGTCTGTTTCCCGGCTGCCAGAAACCTGCATGGCATGTTTTATATTACTGCCCCTTCCACTGCCTGATTTGCCAGCAGCAGAACCAGATGCCTTACTATACCCGTCAATTTTAATCCCTCCTGCCACAAGGTAACTGCACACTGCATTCATTTTATCTTCATTAAGGTCCATATCACTAAGATATTTCTGTATTTCATCCTTTGACAGGCTGTTCTCTTGTAACGCTGCTATATCCTTTATCTCCCCAAGTATTTCCAAAAACTTGTCCTGTTCTTCCATACGCAATTAAATCCTTTCTATAAAATATTTTCCCATAAACAGGATAGCGGACTGCTATAACAATAGCAGCCCGCCAGCCTTATCTCCAATTACATCCCCACGTAACCAGAAATACCTTCTCTTTATTTAAGATAAAAGCATAATGCCTTCTTAACAATATGTAAACTATTTAAGAGTAATCTTGAAAGATATAGAAAGTGACTTCTTAAATGCAAACTTGCCTGCATCTGCACAAGGGTCAGCCTTTGTATCACCATATTCATTGAAAAGCTCAAGACGGTACTTGTAGTTACCTTCTGACTGGTGCTCTTTCTCAATGTATCCCTGTTTTAACTTAGCAGCCTTAATAGCAACTTTCTTGCCATCAACTTTAACTACTACGTTGCTGATTTTAACCTTTGACTCTTTGTAATCTTTCATAAGGTCTACAACATCTACACATAATACATTAGCAGCTGTAATCTCTTCATCTTTGCCATCTAAATCACTTCTGTTAATATTAAGTGTAACCTTCTGTGCACCCTTTTTGTTCTTAATATTCTTAGCACCTTTGCAAGCATCATCGCTCATGCCATTCTGTACTTTCCATGTACTATCTGCAAACATAATATATGTCTTATAACTTTTTGCCTTAGCTGCTGCTTTATTTGCTGTAACTGCAAGTCCTGTAAAAACTACTACAAATGCCAGTACAAGCGATAAACTTCTCTGTAATAATTTCTTCATGTCAATTCCTCCATTAATCAATTATGGTTTTTGTATATTTTGCATATATAAACCACTTTTACATAATACACCCTTTGTTTATTTTTGTCAATATTGTATATATT
>VSNJ01000171.1 GCA_009774235.1 Lachnospiraceae bacterium | reverse complement strand
TTATATCACTTATTTTAGAAAATTCAAGTATTTAATTTATTTTTTATAATTATAATAATTATTATGTGTTTATTTCGATTTATCAAAATATTTATGTAATGCTTAATAGAAACTTTTGTTTCTATTAAGCATTTGGAACTTTATATACCACTGTGTATCCATCCAGGCATAAGTGTGCTGGCTAAGGTAAAGTTTTGTAATTACCAGAGCCACATAATTTATGAAGTATTTAATTTTCCAATACCCATAAATCTGCCATTTACAGGAGGGTTGCCAGACTAAAGAAAATTGTATCCCCCGCAAAAATTTGTATAATAAAAAGTGGAGAAACTTAAAATTTTATTCTATAGACATTATTTTTACAAGTTCCTCTTTTGGATTTATATCTGTTGCAAACTGGTGCAGTACCAGCTTGTCAAGTCTGCCACTGAAATCAAATGGCAGGCTGTAATCTGGTGTAACTGGTGTATAATGGTTTCCCTTAATTGTTGAAGCAAAACCGGTCATATAAGCAATAGTTTCTACAATTACATTTCCAGCTACTTTGTCATTAATATAAAGAGTTACCATTGCATTATCTTTACCACGCAGGAAACTATAAGCAACTTTCACCTCTCCTGCTGGAAGCTCTATATCTGATTCTGCTGTATAATAAGCTGCTGTATTGGCATTATAAGCATATTTCAAGTGGTTATCCTTAATATAGAATGAAACTCCCCCAAAACGCTGCCCGTTACTGTATAATACGCCTTCCTGGCTTGTTAATTCCCTGTAAATCACAGCTGTTACCATATGGCTTGCAGAATGTGACTGTATATTACGTGTCATAACAATATCCACTGCTTTCAGGACATTGTTAAATTCTATAATTTTCTCTGGCAGCTGCCTGTGTTCTGAATACTGGCGGCTTAAGTTTTCTGGCTTTCCATGCATTGGGAAACGGAGCATAGGGAATACACCATATCTTCCAGCCTCATGCATAAAGTCTTCTTTTAATTCCTGGAGTTTCTCTGGATATTTATCTGCAACATTATATTTCTCTGAATAATCTTCTTCTACATGGTAAAGTTCCCATTCATCCTTGGCATAGTCTTCTGTAAAACAATGGTTTACCACCGCTTTCCAGCCATCTTTGTAAATACCACGGTTGCCATGCACTTCATAATATTGTATGTATTTTTCACTTGGAGCATCTGCATTGTCAAATGTATATTTCATGCTAATGCCTGTAAAAGGCCTTTGCGGAACACCTTTAATAGTATCTGGCTTATCTATCCCTATAATATCAAGTATAGTAGGTGTTATATCAGATACATGGTGGTACTGCCCACGTACAGCACCAGCATCCTTAATTGCAGCAGGATAACGTATAATAAGAGGGTCTTTAATGCCGCCTTCATGTGCCCAGATTTTATACCACTGGAACGGAGTGTTGCCACAATTAGCCCATCCTGTTGCATAATGGTTAAATGAAAGTTCTGTACCAATTTCATCCAGATGTTTATATGCATAATCAACTTCGCCTTGTGAACGTACTGTTACATCCTGGCCTCTCATTGCATTAAACCTTCCATCAATGCCGCCTTCTGCACTTGCACCATTATCTGACAGGAAAACAATTACTGTATTATCAAGCTGTCCGCTCTCCTCAAGATAATCCACAAGCCTTCCAATCTGGGTATCTGTATGTGTAAGCATGCCTGCAAATGCCTCCATCTGTCTCGCATATACAGCCTTCTCTTTATCTGTGCAGTCTTCCCAGTTACGTATATACTCATTCTTATCAGTAAGTTCTGCATCTTGTGGTATAACCCCAAGTTTCTTCTGGTTTTCAAACCACTGCTGCCTTGTAATATCCCATCCAGCATCAAACTTGCCTTTATAATGGTCTATATATTCTTTTGGCGCATGGTGTGGTGTATGCATTGCACCAAACGGCAGGTATAAGAAAAATGGCTGCTCTGGGAAGTTCATCTGGTGCTCAAAAAGGTAATCAATAGCATTATCTACAATATCCTCTGAGAAATGGTATCCTTCTTCTACTGTCTTTGGCTGTGGTGCTTTGGTATTATCACGTACCAGGTGTGGATGGTACTGGTCATTTTCACCCTGGAGGAAACCATAATAACGGTCAAAACCTTTCTGCAAAGGCCAGCAGTCTACAGGACCGGCAGTGCACTGGTCTGCTGAAAGATGCCATTTGCCAGTACAAAATGTTGCATATCCATATTCTTTTAATATTTCTGCAATTGTTGCATACTCTGGTTTAATATGCCCATCCATGTTATTATCACAGCCAGTACGCATTTCAACAAGACTTGCACATCCTGCTGTATGGTGGTTGGCACCTGTAAGCAATGAAGTCCTTGTAGCAGAACATACTGCTGTAGTGTGGAAATTGTTATACCTTAACCCCTCATCCGCAAGACGGTCAATATTAGGTGTTTCAATATTTGAACCATAACACCCAAGCTGTGCAAAACCCATATCATCAAGAAGTATATATACTATATTTGGGGCACTTTTTGGATTATTATCTATAATATGGTATTTATATTTTGTTTCTGCCATAGTACGTCCAGGTGTACCAGTAAATATTTGTTTCCTCATAAAATCCTCCAATTCCTGTTTTACACTTTGTCCCTTATAATGCACCAGCCCACAAACTTGCGGGCTGGCATAATATTAATAACAAGGTTATATATTGTGTAAATATTATTTTAATTTTCTTCACATAGTGGTTCAATAATATTAAATCCCTTATATTTGCTTGTATCTGTAACATATTCTTTAAGGATTGCAATAATTTCACCAGCTTCTTTACTAAGAGCAGGACTATCTTCTTTGTATGTCTTAGTTGCAAGTTCATAAAGTTCTGTTTTGGACAAGTTTAATACAGGAAGGCCATCTTTCCTGCTGCCATCTGTCTGTGTATAGAACACCGTACCCTTATAAAGGTGTACAAGATATAATTCACCAGAATCTTTTATAGATATTATAAACTCTTTTTCTATATTTACAGCCTTTTCCCCATCATAATTAATTCCAAGGTAATCAAGTATTAATGATGCAGATACATATGGCATAACATCCTTATTATCCATATAACGTATATTATGTCCTGCTGCAGCACCAGGATGGCGCAGTTCATATGCACCACAAAGGTACATATTCCTCCAGAGCCCTGTAATTGCCTGGTATCCAAGCTGTTCAAGTGCGTCAGCGCACAAATAACGTGCACGCATATTCCCAGGGTTATTAAATACAAGATGGTTTGTAATTGTTGCAACCCACTGGTATTCACCATTTTCATAGTCCTTTTCTGCCTTTTCAAGGATTAAATCTTCAGAACCCATATATTCTATAAGCTTTGCTGCAAACTTTTTCTCTGGAAGTGGCAGCAGGTTTACAGGGTTTCCGTCATAAAATCCAAGATAACGCTGTATTGCCCCACGTGCATTAAATGTATAATTGCCATAGTGGTCCCTTGTATACCAGGTTTTACTGATTTCATCAGGAATAACAATTTCATTCCCAGCTTCATTTAATTTAACACCCTTATTGGCAAGAAGAAGTGCCTGGTCACTTGGGAATTTATATGCTGCTGCATTGTCAAGCAGGAAGTGTTCCAGGTTACCAGGACGTTGCTCCATTTTAAAATGTGCAACACCATGCCCCTGGTATATAGCACATACTTCCTTGCCAAACTTTGTGTGCAGGTAGAAAAACAGCCCTCCCCAGAAACTTGCATCCCTTACCCTTGCACCACGTGGTGTATATGTATTATGGATTGTCCCCATTGCATTGTCCCCAAGATAAAGGACTTTATGTGTATTACTGTAAACACACATATGTGACCTTGTTTCTGTATCAGGCGAAGGGATAAATGTAAGGGTAATGCCATCAATATTTACTGTTTCTTCTCCGGATACCTGCCATGTAGGAAGAATCATAGACATCTCACCACGGATGCCAAGCGGATGGTGAAGACCTGCACCTGCACTACCTTTTACCCCACGTTTTAAAAACATTCCGCCCTGGTACTGCAGGCGGCGGCTCATTGCAATACCTGCATAAAGGTTGTCATCTACAAGTGACTGTTCATAATCTCCTGGTGCAATTACAGGAATTTTGCCATCTTCCATATTTCCTGCCTGCTCCTGTGTTATAAATGCGCCTGCACCGCCATAATGGTCAAGGTGTGAATGGCTGTAAATTACTGCCTTGATATTATCATGTATATTTTCACCAACAGCTTTCTCTGCAAGCTTTAACGCAGTCTGTGCACTGTTAATATAATTGCCGCAGTCCACAATAATCCAGCCATTGTCTGACTTTATAAACCCAATCATTGAAATATCTATGCCAGATGCCACATAATAGCCTTCTGCCATTTTTAAAATTCCTGCAAATGTATTATCTTTGTTTATCTGCCACAGATATGGGTTTACAGTATCAGGAAAACCTGGAAACTGCTGTAGTGGATATTTCTTGCAGTCATAAATAATATTTCCATCATCATCATAAATATCTTTGTCTTCCAGCTTTAGTATAAGATGTGATTTGGTATTTTCCACATCTTCACATTCAATTTTATACTGTTCCTGGTCACGGTTTTCTAAAAGTTTAGTATTATAATTATGTGTAAATTTTGTTGCATCTTTTGCATCTGCATTATATATATAAGACATAATCTGCTCCCTTATTATTTAACTGCTTTATCTAAATATGTTGTATCAATTAAATCTTTTAAATCAACATCATTGCTTATAAGCTGGTTCTCTTTTGCAAATGTATACTGGTTCTCTACATGGCTATAGTATGTATCTGTAAAATATGGGTCAAAGTAAGAGAAAGATTTGTCATATGAATAAATCTTGTCTAACAGTTCTTCTGTATAATTTTCAGTTTTTAAATAACCATATACTTTATCAGGGTTTTCTTTTGCAAAATCTGCTGCTTTTTTAAATGCTTTTATTAATGCAATAGCAGAATTTTCATCTGATGATAATACTTCAGGCCTTGCAGCAAGAACAAGCCCTGTTCTTTCTTCTTCATTATTAGTAGTATCTTCAATAATAGTCCCTGTACCTGCTGCTTCAAGCTGTAATGCTGCACTATAGGCAGTTACATAAGCATCTGCCTGGCCTGACGCAAGTACAGAATTTGCATCTGTCTGCGCATTGACAAGTTCAACTGAAGATATATCAATATTGTTTGCTTTACATACATCAGCAAAATATTTATAAAGGATTGTACCTGTTGTTGCAATTACTTTCTTGCCAGATAAATCTTTTGCGCTGGAAATACCACTGTCTTTGCCAGCAATAATTGCATAATTATAATCTTGTGTTACTGCAGCAATAATTTTAATATCAATTCCATTACTCTTAGCCATTATTGCTGGCAGTTCATTATAAACCGCATAATCTATCTCACCAGCAGCAAATGCTTCATTAATAGCAGGACCAGCCTGTGCAAAGCCCATATATTCTGCTTTGTAGCCAGCAGCTTCCAGTTCTTCATCAATATATCCAAGACCTTTTGCTAACATTGCATTTTCAACAAGTACACCACCCTGTCCAGGTGTTGCAATTTTAATTGTCTTTAAACCTGTATCTGTACCTCTTTCCTTACTACTGCCTGTGTTCCCACTATTTCCACATCCTGCTAAAGTTAATGATAACGCCAGCGCCATTGCTGGTAATAAAAGTTTTTTCAAATTTTTAAACATAATTTTCCCTCCATAAATATATTAGTATAAATACTCTTATTCTATTAATTAAATTTATCCTCTGTCTATAAACATTAGATTTACTTTCTGTTAAATCAAATCTTCCCTTCACTCTTTGCAACTTTCTCCCAAGGTGTTACTGCTTCAAATATAAGTGAAATAACTTTATCCATAATAATTCCTGTAAGACCTATTACAACCATACACACAATAACTTTATCTGAACGCATAAGGCTTCTTGCGTCATTCATACGGTAGCCTATTCCAGATGATGCTGCAATAAGTTCTGATGCAACAAGTGCCATCCATGAAACACTAAGCCCAAGCTTAAGCCCTACTAACATCTGTGGCAGCGCATGTGGAAGATATACTTTTATGAATGTCTGCCATCTGTTAAGGTTATATAACCTTGCAACTTCAATATAGCCTGCTGGTGTGCTTGTAAAACCGCTTAATGTATTTACAAGGACAGGGAAAGAAGCTGCGATTACAATAATAACAACTTTAGAACCTTCACCAATACCCACCCATAAGATAATAAGTGGAATCCATGCAATTACAGGAATCTGGCGGATTGCTGTAATTGTTGGCAGAAGCAGTGCATTTATTTTCTTGCTCATGCCCATCATAGCTCCAAGTATAATACCTGTAATACCTGATACAAGAAATCCTTTAATTACCCTTAGAAAACTTACAGCCAGGTCATTCTGGAGCTGTCCCTGTGATACCATTTCTTTAAATGCCATTCCTACATTCTGTATTTTGGGAAGCAGGCTGTCTGGCACATTTGAATATGTAGTGTAAAAATACCATGCAACAATTATAACAACTGGAATAAATAATCCATATACAACTTTCTTTCCTTTACTCATGTTTCCTCCAATCATGCCACCATGCAGCAGTAATATAATTTATATAATACCATCTGCTTCTTCATCTTCACTGTTTTCAAAGAAATAATCATAAATACGTTTCTTATATGCTGCAAATCCTGCACTTCCACGTTTCTTGCCATCTACAGGGTTTACTTTAATAATTTCTTTGATTTTGCCAGGTCTTGCTGACATTATTACAATACGGTTTCCAAGATATATTGCTTCATCAATATCATGTGTCACCATAACCATTGTAGTTTTCTCTTCTTTTTGTATACGCAGGATTTCTTTTTGCATCTGTATTCTTGTAAGTGCATCAAGTGCACCAAAAGGCTCATCTAGCAAAAGGATTGTAGGATTATTGGCAAGCCCCCTTGCAATCGCAGCTCTCTGTGACATACCTCCTGAAAGTTGTGATGGATAACTGTTGGCAAATCCAGAAAGCCCTACAAGTTCAAGATGTTTTCTTACATTCTCTTCACGTTCTTCTTTTGAAAGTTTCTTTAAACCAAAACCAACATTATCCTTTATCTTTAACCATGGCAGCAGCCTGTGGTCCTGGAATACCATACCACATTTCGGTCCAGGACCAACAACTGCATGACCGTTTCTCTCAACTATACCATCTTCGTAATCTACAAGCCCGCACATAATTTTAAGTAATGTGCTTTTTCCACAGCCACTGTGTCCTACAATTGTTATAAATTCCCCCTTCTTTATATGAAGGTTAATATCCTGGAGAACCTGTACTGGCTGTTTATCAACTAAGAAGTGTTTGTTTAAATGTTCTACATTAATAATATAATCATCTTTCTTTTTCTTTGCACTTGACATATTACATTTGTCCTTTCGTTGTTTATGTGCTGTATTATATTTTGCCATGGACATATTTTCAATTAAAACCTGTGAAAACGTATTCACCATTTGCAGATACTGGCTTGTACAAATGTATTATCTACCAGTAAACATGGTATATAAATATATATTTTACTATAAAACATGGCAAAGTGTGAAAACGCTGTCACAAGCATAAACAGGGCAATCTATGCTTGTTTTGTACGTTTTTTGCTGTTTGTTCTAAGTTATTCTTTTGGGAGTATATTTTGATTTCATATAATATTATTGCATAAAAAAAGACTATAACTGTTAG
Organism: Lachnospiraceae bacterium; assembly: GCA_009774235.1. Classification (GTDB taxonomy): domain Bacteria; phylum Bacillota; class Clostridia; order Lachnospirales; family Lachnospiraceae; genus Butyribacter. The sequence continues at coordinate 443 of VSNJ01000171.1, read as the reverse complement.
TGTCATAGCCTTTTAAGGATTGAGGAAGTCTCTTTGTTTTTTGGATAAAAAAACTTTTTAAGTACCCTCGTTTTATTACTGCGTAAGTAAAATAAAAATAATACATATACGCTTGTATTATCCAAGAGTGCACATAAAAGTCATACAAGCTAAAGAAAAAACAAGCTCTGCCCTGCTGAGGGATATTATACTTAAAACAAATACTTGTATTGTAAAAAACAGCCACTTATGCTGCCTTATATGAATTATGTCACATCATATACATTAAATCCAGCCACAAGCTTTGTTATTACCTGTTTCTGCCAGTAATTTGCAGATACCCTGGAATTATTCTGTTTCTTAATTTAATTAAATTTACCATAAAAAATGTGTAATTTTCCTTTGAAATGCAATCGTTTTCAAGACATATTTTAAATATATATACCTTTTGTATTAAATTATAT
>VSNJ01000170.1 GCA_009774235.1 Lachnospiraceae bacterium | reverse complement strand
GTATGCTTCTTTGACCTTGATACTGGAAAGGGAACCTTCTCCAAGTTACTGATAATGAAAACTACAGGTTTAATAATATATTTAATAATGACATGTCATTAGAAGAATGTATGGAGCGTTTTATAGATAAAATTGTTTATAAAAACGACAAAGAAGAATTACGTATGGCTTCATCAGCCAGTTATATTAAAAATGAACTGTCAGAGAAAAAGTTTTACCATGTTAATTTCCGTATTATAAAAAATAATGAAACTGAGTATTTCCAGATGAAAGTAGTACGTGCAGGAGAATGGGAAAGAAAACATGGAATTGTACTGGGATTCTGCAGTGTAGATGAAGAAACCCGCAAAGAAATGGAACAGAAAAACCTTCTTGAAGATGCCTTGAAGCAGGCAAACAGGGCAAGCAAAGCAAAAAGTATATTCCTGTCCAATATGTCACATGATATACGCACACCTATGAATGCTATTGTAGGTTTTACTACACTTGCTTCTACACATATTGACAATAAAGAGCAGGTTGAAGAATACCTTAATAAAATTATGACATCAGGAAACCATCTGCTCAGCCTGATTAACGATGTTCTGGACATGAGCCGTATTGAAAGCGGCAAGATACGTTTAGAAGAAAAACCATGCAGTCTCCCAGAAATACTTCATGGCCTGCACAATATTGTACAGGCAGATGTACATTCAAAGCAGCTTGAATTATATATTGATACTATAGATGTATTTGATGAAGATATCTACTGTGACAAACTGCGTCTTAACCAGGTGCTTTTAAACCTTTTAAGCAATTCTATTAAATATACAAGTGCTGGAGGCAGTGTCAGCATGCGTATTGTAGAAAAGCCAGGTGCACCAGAAGGCTATGCAAACTTTGAATTTTACATTAAAGACAATGGTATTGGGATGAGTGAAGAATTTGTAAAACACATCTTTGAACCATTTGAAAGAGAACAAAACACTACTACCAGCGGTGTACAGGGAACTGGTCTTGGCATGGCAATAACTAAAAATATTGTTGACATGATGAATGGCACTATTAATGTAACAAGTGAACAAGGTATTGGTACAGAATTTTTTGTTTCTTTTACATTCCGTTTATATTCAGGCAAAAAGCAGCCACTTACTATAACTGAACTACAGGACTGCCGGGCACTTGTTGTAGATGATGATTTTAACACTTGTGACAGTGTATCATACATGCTTGGACAGATTGGAATGCAGGCTGAATGGACATTATCTGGCAAAGAAGCTGTACTGCGTACCCACCAGGCAGTTATGCGTGGCAATGACTACCGTGTATATATTGTTGACTGGCTTCTGCCTGATATGAATGGTGTTGAAGTTGCCAGAAGAATAAAAAAAGAAACAAACGGCAAAGTACCTATTATTGTACTTACTGCTTATGACTGGTCTGATATTGAAGATGAAGCAAGGGAAGCTGGAATAACTGCATTCTGCAGCAAACCACTCTTCCTGTCAGAACTTAGTAACTGTCTGTATTCACTTATAGGTACAGAAAAAGAAGCTAAAAAGAAGGAAGAGAAGCCAAAGAAATTACGCACTGGACGTATTCTGCTTGCAGAAGATATTGACTTAAACCAGGAAATTGCTTCTACCCTTTTAAATGAGGCTGGATTCTGTACAGAAATAGCAGATAATGGGCAGATTGCCCTGGATATGCTGAAAAAATCCGAACCAGGATATTACCAGCTTATACTTATGGATATCCAGATGCCTGTAATGAATGGTTATGAAGCTACCAAGGCAATACGCCGGCTTGAAAATAAGGAACTGGCTTCAATACCAATTATTGCTATGACCGCTAATGCATTTGAAGAAGATAAACAGGAAGCATTAAAGTGTGGAATGAATTCACATATATCCAAACCTATTGATATTGGAAATTTATTTGATACACTTGATAAAATACTTGATTAAAAATAAACTAAATAAAAATATACAGAGGGAAACTGGTGGACATCATAAAATTTATATGTAAAAGCAGGAGGTGGCTTTGGAGGTTCCACAGTGCTTGAATTAAGCACTAACCTGCCGCCAGAACCATTTGCTGCTTTTGATGGTGCGATGAATGGATAATAAGCCTGCACAGCCAGAATACCCTGGGCAAAGAGTATAAACTAGAAGATTACATACATATCAATAATAACTTTTATATGGACCTTTGGTGTAGTTAAAAAGATTTGCCTATAGAAACCAGTATCCTGCTGTTTATAGCAGGTACTGTTCTTATAGGCAAATTCTGTATTATAGGTATATTTTAATTTTTTATGCATTTCCATAAGTAATAATTCTTTCTAATTCTTTCTTTTTTAAGTCAAGTACCGTCACATAGTGTAATATATCAAATATTTCTGGCAATGTCTGCATATATTCCATATGTTCCTTCTCCCATGCTGCAATTTCTTCTTCACTTAGTGAAGAAGCACCTATACCCCTGCATGCCTTTATACGTCCATGCCAGCTTTCACGTGTAAATGTAACAGGACATTCAAATGCCAGTATATTGGCTGGCTCAAATAAATTCCCACACCATGATGGTGTGCCTGGCTGGTATCTTTTCATATGCCCGCCGGTCCATGACGGATTATATTTTAATACCATTTCTTCACTTGTCCTGGCAATATCACTTTCTTCTGGCAGCCATGCCATATAAAGCACACAGAAATGCCCGTCTGGCTTTAACATAAGATGTATACGTGGGATTACCTCACTTATATTAAAATACATAAAACACTGGCATGCTGTTATTACATCAAAAGAATTTGCTGGATAATTAATATCTTCTGCTGGTGAAACAATATATTCAATATCCATTCCTGCTTCCTTACTTAATTTCCTTGCATACGCAACCTGGTTTTCTGAAATATCAGCCCCTGTCCATTCTGCGCCATATTTATACATATTTCTAGGAAGCACACCTGTACCTGTACCAAGGTCAAGCACTTTCTGTCCTTTTATTCCCAAAGAAAGTCCTGCTAACTTATTATAAAACTCTTCTGGATAAATATCACGGTATTTTGCATAATCACTAGAAGCCCTTCCCCAGTCAAATGACTTTCCATTATCAATATTTTTGTTTATTATTTCCACACATATCCTCCTTAATATTCATCGTCCAGGCAGTCCATTACATAATTATAAAAAAACTCCCAAAATTTCCTTCAAATTCTATTTTACTCCCCTTTACTATCAGGCAAAGTTTCCTCTTTAACCTGGTTTATAAAAACTAATATAACAAGGTCAATAACAGCCCCGATAATCAATGATACCGCAACAAATCTCCATAAAACTATTGTTGATTTAAAAGGTTTTAACAATATAATTATTGCAAGTACAACTGAAACTGCTGCCCCAGCCCCAGCCATATACCACTGTTCTTTTTTCATACGGAGCATATCCGCTGCCCACTGTATCCTCATAATTCCTGTAAGCAATATAACTACACCATATACAACTGTAAGAAGAGGAAATGTTGTAATAATCCACTCCCTCTGGAACACACAGAAAAGCCCCATTAAAACAGCACATATACCCTTTGCAAGCCCTTGTTCTTTCTGGGCATCTAAAGGGTCCATACGGAAATACTTAAATATTGTAAATGCACCCATCATAAGCAGGACAACACCTGCTGCTGTAATAATTCCTGATGTAAAAACTATTGGGTCTGCCATTAAAAGTACACCAACTATTATTTCACATACACATAAAACAACTTTCCCAAGAACTGTATTCCATCTTTTCATATAAATCCCCCATGCCGCCTCTGGCAGCCCAAATTCCATACATTTTATAACGCCCATACGTTACTTCTATAAGTTTAACACAGGAATTTTATTTATTCAATAATTACATAAGATGGCAGTAATAATTATTATATTCTATAAAATACAGAAGCCACACACCTTTATAGTGCATGGCTTATGCATATTGTTCTGGTATAAATATTATTTAGCATCTAATTCATAACCTCCAGGAATAGCTTCTGACCCCTCTGTCCTTGTCCAGCTTCCTTCCCATTTATAAACTGTCTTAAGCCCGTCTTCTGGCACATATTCAATAGAAGATATTCCATCCATTGTCTTCTGTGTAGTTTCTGGTGCTCCCCAGAATTTTTCAAAATCCTTTGCAGTATATGTATCTGGAAGTCCTGTCCCACATGATTCCATTGTATTTCCAAGGTTCCAGACCTGTCCCATGAACTTCATATATTCTGCTGAAGTCCAGTTTTTCCTCATAAGCCCGTTGTCCTTTGTTGTAATTCCATTAACAGACTTATGTTCTGTTGTAATATTTATAGTTTCTATATCTGTTGGTGCTGTTGTAACTGTACTAGCATCTGGTTCTGGTGCAGGCGTCTTAGCAGGTACAGGTGTCTGCGTATCTGCAATGTCCTTTACTTCAACTTTAACCACCAGTTTCTTTGTAGTTTTCTTCTTGCCAGTTTTATATACAACCTTCGCAGTTACAGTTGTATTTCCTTTCTTTACAGATGACAAAAGCAAAGCCAATACCAGAGTCCATGCCCAAAAATATTTTCCTGCTTTCTTCATAAATAACCAGAGATTAAAGTATACCCCTGTATCTATCCAGGCATGCAAAAATATCCTGTATCCGCACCTGTGCCATTGAAACTGGGAGATATGAGCCAGGGCATAAAGCTTCCATGCCATGTTCCTGTATCTGTGAATAAATCCTGCCAACTGCCTGGATGGCATCTGTCCCTTTAATTTCCATCTGCTCTATAAGCGCTTTTAAGCAATAAGAAAGTGTTGTAACCTGTTCATAATCTACAATCTGTTCCACATATTTTAAATCCACATTTTCTTTACCGATAGAAAAACTATCCATGCCAAACTGTTTAATTTTAATCTGTCCTCTTTTCCTGTCTGCTTTTTTTATCTTAAGTATGCGCTCTTTTCCATTAAAAAGTATCCCTGCTGGTACTGGTGCTTTGCCTTGGTACTCTTCTGTCCTTTTACTGGTTACTTCATTCACCTTGTCTGTTATATCAAATGTATGGTAATTATCCATCTGCAGCACTTTGTCTGCAATATAAAAATATGAACCAGAGCTTCCTGCCACAAGAACTACAGATATTCCATATTTCTCATATAATTCCCTTGCCTGCAATGTAAATGGAGTAATTGGCTCATGCTCACCTGAAACTACTTCCTGCATAAGTGAATCCCGGACCATAAAGTTGGTTGCACAGGTGTCTTCATCAATTAAAAGCAATCCTGCACCTGCTTGTATAGCTTCTGCAACATTTGCTGCCTGGGAAGTTGAGCCACTGGCATCTTCTGTAGAGAAATCTGTTGTATCTTTACCATTTGGCAGGTTATTAATAAATGGTGAAATATCCACATGTGATACTGCCCTGCCATCTTCCGCCCTTATCTTAACTGCTGTATCTGCTGTAACAACATATTCCCTGCCATCTCCTTCAATATGCTGGTAAATGCCTTGTTCTAGTGCTTTCAGCAGTGTGGACTTTCCATGGTAGCCTCCGCCTACAACCAGAGTTATTCCTTTAGGAATTCCCATTCCACGGAGCTTGCCCTTATATGGAAGTTCTATTTCCACTTCCATGCTCTCTGGTGACTGGAATACTACAGCATTTTTCATAGGTTTCTGCGAAACACCGCTTTCTCTCGGAAGGACTGCCCCATTTGCTACAAATGCTACAAGACCTCTTTTTCCAAGTTCTTCCCTTAATACATACTGGTCTTCTGCCAGTTCTATTCTTTTCCTTGTTCCAGGTACATCAAGGTTCTTATAATAAAGTGATTTCTTCACAATCTCTGGCAGGTAGTCAAAAATAATTTTCCTAAGCTCAGGAGAATTAATAGTCCTTCCATATGCAGGAAAACCGGCTTCAAAACGTATAAGCACACTGCCATCTGTTATCCTGCAGGCTGTTCTCCCAAGCACTTCCTGGCCACACCTGCTGGTACTTATAAGACCGCTTTTTCCTGAACCTTCCGCCTGGAATGTATATTTTGATACAGCTTTTCCAAACAGTCTTAAAAGATAGTCCTCAAGGGCTGTTTTCTTATAACCTGTATTATAGTATTCCTCTGGAAAACCTGCCTGTGCCTTGCCTACCTGTATACTTAACTTAGAAGGTGCTGCAAAAGGGTCTCCCTGTACATGGTCAATACCAAGTATATAACCCGGAAACTGGTAATTTCCTTTTAAGCTTTTATATGCAGGATATCCCTTTTTATTAATACTTATCAAAAGTTTATCTAATTCTACTGATGATTTCAAAATTTATCTCCTTATAACTTAACCAGGCAGTTTCCTTACCTCTAAGCAAGACCAACTGCCTGTATTCTATATATTATTAAAATTGTTACAACCAGCTTTTACTTGTCTGGATTCCGGGATTTTAACCGCTTTAGTAATAACAAAAATATAATAATCCATATTTAACACATCTCTGGTTCTGGATACTCTATACCAAATGTTTCTGCTGTAACTTTAATAATCTTCTGCTCCTCTTTTGGCATATCTGCACCATTAGTTTTTGTTTCTGCTATTGCATTAACAACATCCATCCCTTCTGTTACCATTCCAAATGCTGCATATGAACCATCAAGGTGTGGAGCATCTTTATGCATAATAAAAAACTGTGAACCAGCGGAATCAGGCATTGCAGAACGTGCCATTGAAAGTACGCCTTCTGTGTGTTTCAGGTTATTTTCAAAACCATTCTGTGCAAACTCACCTTTAATTGAATATCCAGGACCACCCATTCCAGTTCCTTCTGGGTCACCTCCCTGTATCATAAAGCCTTTAATTACCCTGTGAAATATAAGACCATTATAAAAGCCTTTATTTACCAGTGAAAGAAAGTTATTCACTGTATTAGGCGCTACATCAGGATATAACTCTGCCTTAATTGTCCCTGCTGATGTTTCAAATGTTACTACTGGATTGTTTGTATTCTGTTCCATAATATTCTCCTTTCAAATACGCAGATTACAGGGCAGCAAGGATTATGCCTGGGACATTTTCCTCTCTGCCCTGTTTTAACAATATCCGCTAATGTTTGTTCCACACTGATTATACATAAAGTACGGCTAATCCGCAACCCCTGCTGGTTTGTGTTTCCTCATTTTTTTATATACAATTCTATAAATAATGTTTCTATTTATATTTGCCTTTTACTGTAAAAATATCAAAGTCTGGACCATGGTTTAATTCATAACTTCCATAACATATGTATACAGTTCCTTCCTCAAAATAAAAATTATACTTTTTTGTATTTTTTATAATTTTATAAGCCACATTATCGTCTTTACAGTATTTTCCCGCTGCTTTTAATATCTTTGCTTTTGTATTTCCAGTTATAACATCCTTAACTGACAGTTCTTTTCCCGTTTCCAGGTTATAATTAAGTCCATAATAATGTCTGTTAGTAACACCACCTGCATACCACCATTCTGACATATGGAAGCTTACAATATTGTCTTTATTATATGATATATCACAAAAGGTTGTCCAATAATATTGTTCTGTATCTTCATAAAACCGGTTGTGTTTTATAGCATCTTTTGTATATTCTTTAATGCTTTTTGCATTTCCAGACTTAAAATACTGCATGCTTTTCTTTTTAATCTGCTTATTAATCCTGGTAACAGAATGTAATGTACTTATAAACTGCGGATACTTGAAGGATACTATACCCCTGATATTTCCACTTTCATCTTTATATTCTTTTTTATCTTCTTTTATTTCATAACCAATTACCAAAGCACCATTTCTAACGTCCATATCCTGCATAATTTTATTATTGTTTATACCATCATGTTCAACTTGTCCATATATAGCAGATGGCATGCATGTCCTGGCTAAAACATTTTGTGGAATAGCAAGTGCAAATACTGGCAATGCCATACACAAAAATAAAACATTTGTTACATATCTCTTAAACCGTACCATAATTATACCCCTTTTCTAATTTTATGTACTCTATAAATTTTATAATATTATAACTTGTACACTATATATAAATAAATTTCATTTTGTTATTATATTAACACAAAATAATATTCTTTTATTATAATTTACTCCCGCTTAAAACTTTTTTAAAAAAATAAATATTTTAAACAAAACAACAGTAATAACCTTATATAGTACCAAAGAATATATGGAAATTAATTTCAAACCATTAGATTATAAAA
>VSNJ01000017.1 GCA_009774235.1 Lachnospiraceae bacterium | reverse complement strand
TTATTAATGAGTTTAACAACTTTTTGTGTAGAAGTTGTGAAAAAGAAATTAATTTATGATTATTTTATTGCGAAAAAGGAACTTAACAGCTATAATAAATAAACGATTGCAAATGAAAATAGTAAACTGCTATAAGGAGAAGGTGAAGACTTGATTCGTGAAAACCAGAAATTACTTAATATAATGCATATTATAATTGATGCTGTAATTATAGCATTTTCATTTATACTGGCTTACATGTTAAGATTTGATGATACATGGAGCCCCCTTATTAAATACAATATTATAAAACCTCCATTTGGTTATTATAAATCACTTGAAGAATACCGCAACATGCTTATAATGCTTATTCCATGTTATATTATTATCTATTATATATGTGGCATGTATGACCCAAAGCGTACATCTGGAAGGCGCTCAGAACTTTTCAGCCTTATAAAGGCTAGTATTGGTGGTATGCTTTATACAGTTGCTATACTATACTTCCTTTTAAGGGAAAATAACTATGCACGTCTTTTCCTTGGAATATTTGTTATATTAAATATAACAATCGACTATATGTTCAGGCTAATTGTAATAAAAATACTGCGTAATATGAGAAGGGCAGGCAAAAACCTTAAACATATATTAATTGTAGGCTACAGCCGTACTGCCAGGGGATATATTGACAGGTTAAGGGTACATCCTGAATGGGGTTATTCAATACATGGAATGCTTGATGATAACCAGCCAGAAGGGACAACATACCGCCATGTACAGGTTATTGGCACAATGGACAAGCTTCCTGGGCTGCTGGCATCCAATGAATATGATGAAATAGCAATAACACTTGGTATTGATGACTATGGCAAACTTGAGAAAATTGTTGGTATTTGTGAAAAATCTGGAGTACACACAAAGTTTATACCAGACTATAACAATATTATACCTACAAAACCATATACAGAAGACCTTGATGGTATTCCTGTTATACATGTAAGGCATGTACCATTAAGTTCTTCATTTAACAAGGTGCTAAAAAGATGTGTTGATATATTTGGCTCACTTGTTGCAATTATAATATTCTGTATACCAATGCTTGCCACTGCACTTATTATTAAACTGACATCCCCAGGTCCTCTTATTTTTAAACAGAAAAGAATAGGGCTCCATAACAGGGAATTTTCAATTTATAAGTTCCGCTCTATGAAGGTACAGGAAGAACATAAAGAAAAAAAGGCATGGACTACAGAAAATGACCCACGTGTTACCAAGTTTGGCAGGTTTATGCGCAAAACAAATATTGACGAACTGCCACAGCTTTTTAACGTATTAAAAGGTGATATGAGCCTGGTAGGACCAAGACCTGAACGTCCATATTTTGTAGATAAATTCAAAGAAGAGATACCAAGGTATATGGTTAAACACCAGGTACGCCCTGGAATGACTGGATGGGCACAGGTAAATGGATACAGGGGCGACACATCAATAACAAAACGTATTGAATGTGATTTGTACTATGTTGAGAACTGGTCAATGTTCTTAGATTTTAAAATACTTTTTCTCACATTCTTTGGCAACAAGGTAAATAAAAATGCATATTAACTAGGAGGCTTATATTGAAAATACGTGGCAGGCTTATTGCTGCCTTTCTTATAATAACACTTTTTCCACTTTGTGCAGGTGCTTTAAGTTTTCATAAAACTGTACAGGAACAAACTGACTCATTAATAGACTACTACAGCGCAGACCCTGGCATACATGAGAATTATGGACTTGTACTAAACCCTTTAAGGGTTTTATACAGTATAGCACTTGAAGATTTTAATGCTGTTGCAGGTATTGCAGACCACCATCCAGATGAACTTCTTGATAAAGATATTCTTGATATGCTTACAAATAACCTCGCAACCAGGGATACTTTTATTGTTGTAAGGCATGGCAGAAATGAATGTTATATTGGTGATAATAAATGTTATGAAAAAGTCCCTTCACTTCCATATTTTACAGAGTATACAGAAGGAAATAATAATAATATATGTATTAACACACAAAATTCCTTTCTTATACGTGAAAAAGATTTTTATTTTACAGATAATACTGAAGGACAGGTTTTTCTTATAACTGATTTATCAAAGCTTATACCTTACTGGAAAGACTCTGTTTTTAAAATTTTGTTTTATTTCTTTTCAATTATTGTTTTAACAGGAATGGTGCTTATACTCTGGCTCTACCATAGTATAGCCAGACCATTAAATATACTTCATATTGCTACAATGCAGATAGGTGCTGGAAACCTTGACAGCCCTGTGCGGGTAATATCTTCTGATGAAATTGGTGAACTTTGCCGTGATTTTGAAGAAATGCGCATACGCTTGAAATCAATACTTGAAGAAAGAATAAAATATGAACAAGATACACGTGAGATGATGGGCAGTATATCACATGATTTAAAGACTCCTATTACAGCAATTAAAGGTTACGCTGAGGGTCTTCTTGATGGTGTGGCAGCAACTCCTGATAAACAGGATAAGTACCTAAGGACAATTATTGCCAAAGCTATAGATATGACTTACCTGGTAGATGAATTATCACTTTTTGCCAAAATAGAACAAAATGCACTTCCATATAATTTTACTATTTTAAATGTTGGCGTATATTTTGATGACTGTATTGATGATATTTCGCTTGACCTGGAATCACATAATATTAAAATTATATATGAAAACTATACTTCCCCAGATACTTTTATAACAGCTGACCCTGAACAGCTTAAGCGTGTTATTAACAATATTACCGGTAATTCTGTTAAATATATGGATAAAAGTGAGGGTATTGTAAAGATAACAATTAAAGATGTTATCCCGCCTCCTGTTTCCCCTCCACTATACCGCCAGATTAATGCAGATGGAACAGATGTAATACCACCAAAAGCACAGGAGGAATTTATACAGATAGAAATATCTGATAATGGTCCTGGAATTGATAAAAGAGACCTTCCTTTTATATTTGACCATTTTTACCGGGCTGATGCTTCACGCAATTCTTCTAAAGGGGGAAGCGGGCTTGGGCTTGCGATTGTACAAAAAATTATATCAGACCACAATGGAAGGATATGGGCTTCAAGCACTTCTGGCAAGGGTACTTCTATATATTTTACGCTTAAGAAAAAGAACAGTAACAGAATATAAAATAATTAAAAATTAACTATTGGTTATGGAGGAATATTTATGAATAAAATACTTATTATTGAAGATGAATCTTCTATTGCAGAACTTGAAAAAGATTACCTGGAATTAAGTGATTTTGAAGTAGTTATAGAATCTGATGGAAGTTCTGGTGCAGCACATGCGATTGATGAGGATTTTGACCTTATTATCCTTGACCTTATGCTTCCTGGTATGGACGGGTTTGAAATATGCAGCCTTATCAGGGAGAAAAAGAATACTCCTATTATTATTGTTTCTGCCAAAAAGGATGATATTGACAAAATAAGAGGGCTAGGAATTGGCGCTGATGATTATATGACTAAACCTTTCAGCCCTAGTGAACTTGTTGCAAGGGTAAAGGCACATCTTTCACGTTATAAACGTCTTACAGCTGCTGGTACTAAGGAAAATGAAATCATTGAAATACGTGGGCTTAAGATTGACAGGACTGCACGCCGTGTTTATATTAATGGTGAAGAAAAAAACTTTACTACTAAAGAGTTTGATTTGCTGGCATTCCTTGCACAAAACCCTAACCACGTTTATTCTAAAGAAGAACTTTTTAAAGAAATATGGGAACTGGAATCCGTTGGGGATATTGCAACTGTTACTGTACATATTAAAAAAATACGTGAGAAAATCGAGGAGTCAACGGCTAAACCACAATATATTGAAACAATATGGGGGGTTGGATACAGGTTTAAAATGTAAAAATACAGGTTTTTGGAAAGCAGCAGTTAATTATTTTACACCATGCGGCACGCTCCCGCTTAATGAAAAACGCAGCAGTGCATAACCCCTTAAAATACAAGGGCTAAGCACTGGCGTTTTTCAATAGCCGCCTTGTGTAAAATAATTAACCTGCTGCTTTTCAATATACTCTTTAATTTCCATATATAACCTGTTATTCCATACAATATATTTTTATGGTCCTGGTAAAAATTGTTTACTGTTATTTTATATAAAAATAAACCAGGCATAAGACAAAACTTTGGTTTCTATCTGGGCAGAATACCCTGGCATATTTAAAATCTGTTTTTAAATTGCCAGGGTTAATAAATTTATGGATTTTTTAATGTCCAAATTTTTAGACATACTTTAAGACTGGCGTCCATATGAATAAATTTTACAATGCCTTTTCATTTCTTTTGCTATATAATTAACCTGTTCATTTGAAGTGCTTCCACAAATAATAAAACATTCTACTTTACTTCCTTTGAATACTTCAAATCCTCCTGTAGTCTTTGGTGAAATACCTGGTTCCTTCAGTTTTTCACAACCTTTATATAATGATAAATCTTTTACAGGATAAATAAATTCTTTAAGGTTTGGAAACTTATTTAATCCAATAAGACCTTCTTCATTTGCTGCTGGTTTTAAAAGACGGAATTTAACCAGGTTTGGAAGCATTTTAAGGAAATCCAGGTTATCCAGGCTATGACGGTTTAAATCAAGTATTCTTAATTCTGGCAGCTCTCCAATAAATGAACAATCATGTAAATCCATATTATCAATTTCAAGAGTACGCAGATTTTTAAACACAGTTATATCTTCTGGTTTGATATCTGTTACATTTCCAAGATTAAGCCTTTTTAACGTCTTTATTCCCTTTAATTCCAGCAAACCTTCTGCACTCATACGGTTCAAATTTATCCTTGAAAGTGCTGGTGCTTTAGAAAGTGCTGCCAGACCTTCACCATCAAAAGTACAATTTGTAAAACTAAGCCTTTTAAGATATGGTATTTTAGCCAGAATACTTATATTTGATAACTTGCAGTTACAAAAACTGGCTTCATTCAAATTTTTCATATAAGCAAATGGCTCACAATCTACATTATGGTCAAAAATAACTATATTGCTTTCTTGTTCAAGATATTTTAATGGTACATATAATTCCCCATTCTTGTTTTTTTTAATCTCTTCACTATAATGGTCTTTCCAAAATCCATCTGCCAGATATTTTTCTATATTTTCCATATTAATCCCCCTTGCCGGATTTTACACGGCTCACATAATATAACGGACAAATCCGCTTTTGAAAAATGATGGTTTTACATTTTTCCTGAAATGAAATTTAATACATATTAGACATCGTTTTTTACTGGATTAAATGTATTTTCTATACTATATCTTCTTGTATATATTTAGTATATTGTACCACGTTATTTTTATTTGGACAACACAAAAAAACTAAGATACAATGCACCCTCTGGCATTTACATTGTATCTTAGCATAAGCTAAATGTTATATATTAATATCAGCCTTGGAAACTTTTTGAAGCAATCCTGTCGGTTAACTGGCTCATCTGTTCCTGGTAACCAGCTAGTTTTCTCTCTGTTTCTAGTTTCCTTTCATAATCTTTTGTGGTCATTTTTATATCATTGCTATTAATACTTCCATGCAGGCTGTATGCCTGTTTTTTATCAGTAATATTTTTATTTTCCATTATTATCCCTCATTTCTGTTGTATTTTTATTTAATAAAATCCAGTGTAATAATAAAGGTATACAAAACTGATATATAAATATTATATCCTTTTAATATATTTTCATACTGTTAGTTTATATAACATATATTGTAATTTTCTATTGTGAATATTGCCATTTCTTTTGCAGACAATATTGTTAAAGCTGTTAAATATTTCAGTTTTTATCTGCAATTTTCTACAAATTTTTATTGTTTTGGAAATTATTTATAATGTAAAGTAATTTTACAATGGAGGATGATTTATGCATACCCGTTCCCTTTTTAAAAATATTTTTATACTCACACTAATAACAGCTGTTGTATGTCTTTCATTTAAATACATCCTGCCAATGGTTTTTCCATTTATAGCAGCATATTTATTTATGAGGATGCTGTTTCCTGCAATTAATTTCTTAATTAAAAAATGTGGACTTCCTGTCTGGTTTTCATATGGAAGTGTACTTACAGGCTTCTTTGTATCAGCATCTGGTGCTTTTATATTAGTTATATGGCTTATATGCAGGCAGCTGCAGTTATTAATTAACAATTTCCCTGTATACTACCAGCTTTACAGCAGTTTATTTTATAACTGCCTGGAAAAGTGCTGTAACTGTATTGACTATTATCTCAGCGTACAAGATGGCACTGCACTAAATTTCGCCAATGAAAAGATATCTGTCCTCCAGACAGGGTATATTGATAAAATAGTTAATAATGCAGGACAGATTTTTTCTGGGTGTGTAAGTGTATTTGCACGTGTTATGATGCTTATATTTATAATAGTAATCAGTATGATAATACTATGCAGGGATATGGATAAAATCCATAATGCATATGCAAAAAGCAACTTTTATAAATACTTACATAAGATAATGCACACACTTAAGGAAACAGGGCTTGGCTATCTTAAATCACAGGGAATAATAATATGCGCAAACTGGTTTGTATGCAGCATTGCTTTTATGGTTATTAAAAATCCGTATTTTATACTTATAGGGCTGCTAATATCACTTTTTGATGCACTTCCTGTACTTGGAAGTGGTATGATTTTATGTCCTGTTGGTATATATTATATTTTCCACAATAATTTTGCTTATGCTGCAATCCTTTTTGCTGCATATGTTATAACTATATTTGTACGCGAAATCCTTGAAGCAAAACTGCTTGGCGGCAATATGGATATACTTCCATTTTTTATGCTTGTCTCAATATACATCGGGCTTAAAATATTTGGAATTGCAGGAATTGTACTTGGTCCGTTTGCAGTAGTTATAACCAGGACAATTTATGAAACATTTTCTGATACGTTTTAAATTTTTCATTTGTGTATAAGTAAAATAAATATGGCCACATTATATAAAAAACAGATACCTGCCAGTTATTGTGCAAGGTATCTGGCTTACAAATATAAAACTATAGTTTTTTATCTTTCTTTTTAATCTTTTATTTTAAAGGCATATAAGTATCAAGATATTCTAGTATCTTTCTCATATACTCCACATACACTTTATTGTCCTTTTGTAAACCGTGGTCCGGATGTTCACATAAATAATAATTATATTGTATCACCAATGAGCAACAAAGCATAATAAAATCTTATTTAGTCACAACTTAAGAAAGATAAAGCACACAAAAGTTTATTAAGAATTGCATTTATATGGCTGGCAATAGCATTTCTGTTATTCAAATAATATGGCTCTGCCAGATTTCAAATATTTTACCAAAAAACAACTATATAGGACTACTATCATAATTTTTTAGTGATAAAATTTTGAAATTGCCAGAGCCAATGAATTTGTAAAGTATAACTTCTGTTTAACTGGGTCTGTTTTTTCATAAGGTTTTAAACCTGAAACCTGTCCAGCTAGATACCTCTTATTATTAATTAAAATATACAAGTTCTTCTTCTGGTTTTTCTGACGGGACTATTTCCTCTGCATAAAATACAGGACCTTCTTCTCCATATTCATCCATATATTTATATTCCATGCGGGCTGTTACTGTAACATACTGCTGGTTTTTAAACTCTTTCCAGCTATCCGCTTTACATAGAAATCCCATATATTGTACATCATCTGCACAACATGTCATAGCAAACCTTCCAAATATGGCAAAACCATTTGGAAGCCCTGGTGGCTTCTGTATCATTCCAGTTACCTTTAATGTCTTGCCATTGTAATTCTCCTGGTGTTCTGTCATATCAATATACCATAATCCAAAATCACCATCTGTTATCTCTATAACATCAGCATTTATATCAAATGGAAGTTCTTCTTTCATTTCATAAAACGCATCATCCTCTGATTCATATACTATCTGTACACCTGGATTAACAGCTTTTATACTTCCCCTGATTGCAGACTTGCTAGTATTAAGGCTGCACCGGTTTACTATAACCATCTGTGCCATTTTAAAATGCTCTACCATCATTGATGGCATATTTTTCATATAGAGCGCAAATGTTTCATCATTAACAACATCTATTGTCTGGAATATTACTTCTGAATCAAAGCATATTTCTTCAAATCCGTCATAAATTTCTGGTATATGAGCTACAGGCCACATCCCATTATACTCTATAATTATTCTGTCTGGCCTGTGCTTCTTTAAGAACTTCTCTATAACCTTGCCATTAAATGACTCCTCATCTTCGATATATTCACATACTGCAAGCCCTTTTTCAAGGATTTGCTGTGTATATTCTTCTTCCCCTTCCTCACATGCAAGTATAAGTGTTTTGGAACTGGCATCAAACATATCATCTGTTATAAGGTCATGTATAAGGCTTGTTTTACCCGCCTCAAGAAAGCCCATAATGACATATACCATCATTTCCTTTTTCTTCCTGTCAAACATCTTAATTTCTCCTTACTATGGCTATACCACATGAAACAACTCTTTTATGGCTTCTCCGTTAAGCTTTGAACCTATTACACATACCCTTCCTGTAAAGTCCGCAGCTCCTCTTCTAAGTTCTGTTTCTTCTGGCACAAGGTCAAAATGGAACCACTCACCCTCAGCTGGTGCTACTATTCCTTTTGCACGCAATACTTCACCATATTTGCTGTCTGTAGAAAGTTTATTTACAATATCCTTAAGTTCTTCCTCTGTAAACTTATAAGCTGTTTCAACACCCCAGCTTGTAAATATCTCATCAGCATGGTGGTGGTGATGGTGTCCATCTTCATGGTGATGATGGCAGCACTCTTCCCCATCTTCATGGTGATGGTGGCACTCTTCCCCGTCTTCATGGTGGTGATGGTGGCACTCTTCTCCGTCTTCATGGTGGTGATGGTGGCACTCTTCTCCGTCTTCATGGTGGTGATGGCACTCTTCCCCGTCTTCATGGTGATGGTGGCAGCACTCTTCCCCGTCTTCATGGTGGTGATGCTCTTCGAGAAGCTCTTTTTCAAGTGAATTAACTTTCTCCATTGCTTCTAAAATCTTCTTGCCATCTATATCATCCCAAGGAGTTGTTATAACTGATGCTTCACTATTCTTTTCATGTATCATCTTAAGGCATGTGTCAAGTTTTTCATCTGATATCTTCTGTGTCCTGCTAAGTATAATTGTACCTGCATATTCAATCTGGTTATTATAAAATTCACCATAATTTTTCATATACATTTTACATTTAGATGCATCAACGACAACGGCTGTACTATTTATTTCAACAGAACTGCCTGTATTTTTAACTGCTTTAATTACATCTGAAAGTTTCCCTACACCAGAAGGCTCTATAATAACCCTGTCAGGTGAATATTTCGCAAGAACTTCTTTTAATGCCTCACTAAAATCACCTACAAGTGAACAGCAGATACAGCCTGAGTTCATCTCTGTAATTTGTATTCCAGACTCCTTAAGAAATCCCCCGTCAATGCCTATTTCTCCAAATTCATTTTCAATAATAACAAGCTTCTCACCCTGGAAAGCCTCTGAAATAAGCTTTTTAATTAATGTTGTCTTTCCTGCTCCAAGAAAACCTGATATAATATCAATCTTTGCCATTTAATATCCTTCCTCTCTAAAAATCTTGTAATTTTATACTTGTTACTATTATACCAGACCTGTCAAATTTATATTATTTTACAGTATTGCCAAATATCTGTCTGGTTGCTTCATACATAGCTATACTTGCTGCTATTGGCAGGTTAAGGCTGTCAATATCTGCTGAATGTGGTATAATTACAGATGTGCCCACACTTGCAAATTCTGCTGGAAGCCCTGCTGCTTCATTGCCAAATATAAGCGAAAATTTCTTGCCTGGGTTTATATCATGCAGGCTTATCTTTGCATCCAGCATAAATGGATAAAGTTCCCTGTCACTGCTGCCATATTTTCCAGTATACCCGTTAAAACTGTCAAAATACTCAAAATCTGTTGAAAATATTGCCCCCATTGACGCCCTTACTACCTTAGGGTCAAATGCATCAACTGCATCACGTATTATTGCTATCTGGTTTATTCCAAACCCAAGTGAACTGCGCATAATTGTACCCATATTACCCGCATTTGACGGGTTCACAAGAACTATATGTGGTGCATCCTGTTTAAGCTTCCCCTGGAATTTAACAAATTCCCCTATTACATAACAATTCTCCTTTTGTGACAATACATTAAATATCTTATCTGTATATTCTATTTTAATGCCCGCCTCTTTACATAATAATTCCATTTTATCTAATGTATCCCCTTGTTTAATAGCAGAATGTATATAAATTTTATTTACATATTCTTTTTTATATTTTAATAATTCAAATGTAAGTGTTATTCCAAGCGAATATGAAACTTTGTCTTCTTTATGGTATCTCCTGTATCCTGCCATAATTTACCTCCATAAAACTGTGGCAATTTTCTACAAGGCTAAAAGAGAGGGTATGAAACCTCTCTTTTGTATTCTTGTTATCCTAATATGCTGCAACAATATTATGTATTAAAAAATATGTCTATAGATAAATCACCAATTTCAGAAGAAAATGGTATGCTAAATAGTTCTTTGCCATCATTCTGGTACTGCTGGCCTTCTATATATGAAGGCGGCGTAATATCTATAATAATACTACTGTTTGCAAATACTGTAGCAGCATTGCCAGCTATCATATTGCCTAACTCAGAAATGGCACTCTGGCCTAATTCATCTATAGAATCTACAGGCATCATAACCATCTTTGAAACAATTCCAAGTGCAGTATCATGGTTTATATTCAATACAACCTCACCTGTAAGGTTTCCTAGCAGCCCTAACTTAATAAGTGAGCTGTCTGCTAAATAACCACCTTTTTTAATACCTGGCTTACCTATTTTTAAATCCAGCATGCACATATCTTTCATTATCTTGCACACTGAAATAATAAAAGGATTTACATGTTCCGCTTTCACTACATCACCTGCCATTCATATAATAATAATAAGTATAACAAATATTAATTGCCATGTAAACGTAAAAATCAAACAATTCATATCTGTTTAATAAATTCCAATATTTCACATTACAAGCATAATTCTATTATCCGTTTTTGTGAATATGGACGGTTTCCATGCCAGCTGCCAGAATATTCCACACAGGGGTACGCTTTCGCTACGATAACCCACGCAGCAGTGCATAGTATCCTGGTTTTATAAAAGAAATTGCTATTTCTTTTATAAAACCTAAAACAGGATACAAGCACTGGCGGGGTTAAAGTACCCCTTTTGTGGAATTATTACTGGCAGCTGGCATCGGAAATCCTGCGTATTGGCACATTCAAAGGATAAATTGAAATTATTATATGAAAATTTATGAAACGGGTGTGTGGTTAATAAAGTACTTATTGACGTTTGAAAATTGAAATTATACAAAGATTATATTACTCTGGCAAATTCCAAATATTTTACCATAAGGCAGCTGTATGGGGACGCTGGTGCTTAAGCCCCGTATTTAATTCTTAATAGAAACACTTGTTTCTATTAAGAATTTGGGGCTTTATGCACCATTGCGTATCCCATCCAAGCGGAAGCGTGCTGCCGGGGGTAAAATTTTGGAACTTCCAGAGCCATATAATTTGTACAATATTTAATTTCCAAACACCCACAAGCCCCGCCTTTATATTGGAATTATATTTTGTGCAAATTGCCTAAATTTCAAACTCTTCCCAGAAAGCCTGGCTTATATTGACATCACACCCTTTAAGCCACTCTGCATATTTCTCCTTAAACATAGTAGTCTGTCTTTCTTCTATTATAGCTTCTTTTCTTGCATAAGTTGCATCCTCATTATTATTATCAACACAATAAATTATAAAATAACCCATTGTCCCATCACTGCTCACACTTTCTATAACCTTGCTAGTCTTGCCTTTTTTCAGCTTAAACGCCTCATTAGCTGCTGCCTGTCCAATTACACTGTCATTCCTGCCTATTGTAGCACTAGCATTTACCGCATCTGTATTTTCTTCTGCAAATGAAAGAAAATCATCTGATTTCCTGGCTGCCTTCAAAAGATTCTGTGCCCTTTTTGCAGCTTCCTTTTTAGTAGCAGCATTCATTGATATTTCAGTACCATTCCTGTCTTTGCCCTTTGTTATTATTTCTATATACTGTATATCTATCTGTCTTGCCTCATCGTCTGTAACAACAGTGTCTGCTTCATCTGTAGCTACATAAAACATCTTTTCTGCAAGTATATTATCCTCATATATAGCAGACATGTTCTGGATACTTAAACAATATGATTTCTTATCTTTGGGACTTGCATTATTTACTACTTCTTCTGCCTGGCGGACTGCTTCATCTTTCTCATCCGATGTAAGTGTTACTTGCATTTCATCTGCAGTTTTTCTTATAATTTTAAGCTGTGTAATAAGATTAGCTATTTCCTGCCTTGCTTCATCACCTATTGTAACATTATCTCCCAGGTTATAATCCCAGATTCCCCCGCCAAAATTTGATTCATACTGGCATTTTAATAAATAACAATAATTGCGTACTTCACTGTATTTAACACCAGCATTTCCAATTTTCATAACTATAGATGTGTCACTTATATCACCTGTTTCAAGTTTCACCCTTTTTGTTGTGCCACTTCCTTTACTGCATCCTGGAAGCATTACAAAGGATACTGCAAGAAGCATACATAATACACAGCTTGTAAATTTATTTTTCTTCATAGAGGCCTCCTATGCTTTTTATCACTCCTTCAACAATATGAAAAATATCATCTGCTGTAAGTAATTTCTTTTTCTTTAAACCACTTTTTGCTGATGACGCATAATGTCTGGTTACAGGCTTTGTCTCATCTTCTTTGCCTACAAGATAATTAAAGTATGGCTCATCAGCCTGGACATACTTAACAAGTCCCTGGTACTGTCCTAACATTTTTTCAATTCCTGCCGGTTTCCATATTACACCACTATATAGATAAAACCTTATTCCATCAGATTTCTGGACTATCTGTGATATATAAGATTTGTGTGCATCCGCTTTTAAAAGTGCTATCCTTAACAAATTTTCTGTTGCCACAGGAATATCCCCGAACCTGTCTGTAAGTTCATCCTGCATATCAGAATACTCTTCTACTGTTTCAATACATGCAATGCGTTTATACATATCAAGCTTCTGGAATTCACTTTTTATATAAGTATTAGATATAAATGCATTTACTGCCAGGTCAATGGATGTTTCAAATTCACTTCCAGTTTTTTTATCTCCTTTAAGCATACATACAGCATCATTTAACATTTTACAATAAAGGTCATAACCGACTGCTTCCATATGTCCAGATTGTGCTGCCCCTAGCAGGTTACCAGCCCCTCTTATCTCAAGGTCACGCATTGCAACCTTTATTCCTGAACCAAGGTCTGTAAATTCTTTAATTGCTGCAAGCCTTTTTTCTGCTATTTCTTTAAGCATCTTATCCCTTTTATACATAAGGAACGCATATGCTGTACGGTTTGAACGTCCAACCCTTCCCCTGAGCTGGTACAGCTGCGACAGTCCCATCTGGTCTGCATTATCTATAATTATTGTATTTACATTAGAAATATCAAGACCTGTCTCTATAATTGTAGTTGAAACAAGCACATCTATCTCACCATTTATAAATGAGAGCATTATTTTCTCAAGCTGGCGCTCACTCATCTGTCCATGTGCAAATGCTACTGCCGCATCTGGCACAAGTTTTGCAATTTCTGATGCTACTTCATCAATATGCTGCACCCTGTTATAAACATAGAATACCTGGCCTCCCCTTGACAATTCCCTGTTTATTGCTTCCCTTATTATTTCACTATTATTTTCCATTACAAATGTCTGTATAGGAAGCCTGTCAACTGGCGGCTCTTCAAGCACACTCATATCCCTTATGCCCACAAGGCTCATATGGAGTGTCCTTGGAATAGGTGTTGCACTTAATGTAAGTACATCTACATCACCTTTCATCTGTTTTATTTTTTCTTTGTGTGTCACACCAAAACGCTGTTCTTCATCAACAATAAGAAGTCCTAGATTTTTAAAAGTTACATCTTTAGATAAAAGCCTGTGTGTCCCAACTACTATATCCGCCTGCCCTTTCTTTAGCATAGATATAGCTTTCTTCTGCTGTGCAGGCGTACGGAACCTGGAAAGCATCTCTACACTTACAGGGAAATCACCAAGACGTTCTTTTAACGTATTGTAATGCTGCTGTGCAAGTATTGTTGTTGGTACAAGGAATGCAACCTGTTTTCCATCATTTACAGCCTTAAATGCTGCCCTTATTGCAATCTCTGTCTTGCCATAACCAACATCACCACATATAAGCCGGTCCATAACTTTACTGCTTTCCATATCTTTCTTTGTTGCAGTTATTGCGTCAAGCTGGTCTTGTGTTTCCTCAAATGGAAATAAGTCTTCAAACTCTTTCTGCCACACTGTGTCAGGACTGAACTGGAACCCCTGCCTCTGCTGCCGCTCTGCATAGAGCATAACAAGCTCCTTAGCAATATCTTTAACTGCACCTTTAACTTTTGATTTTGTCTTTTTCCACTCTGTAGAATTTAATTTATTCAGTTTTGGTGTCCTTACTGCTTCCTGCCCTGCATATTTCTGTAGTACATCAAGACCCGAAACAGGCACATACAGGTTACCGCCATCCCCATATTCTATTTTTACAAAATCTTTTGTAATATTGTCTACACGCAGTTTCTCTATACCCTTGTATATTCCAAGCCCATGGTTTTCATGTACTACATAGTCACCAACATTTAACTCATTAAAGCTCTGGATTGATTTGCCATCATAATTTTTATGTTTCTTGCGTGTCTTCTTTCTGATGCCAAATATATCTCCTTCAGTAACTATTACAAATTTCTGTTGTGTATACATAAATCCCTTATGCAGCTGTCCATAAGATACCATAACCTGGCCTGCCTTAAGCTCCTGGTTCATATTCTCCCTGTAAAATGCAGGTATATCATATTCATTAATATCTTTGCTTAGGCGTTCTGCACGTATCCTCGAACCTGACAGCAGCAGTACACGGCAGCCTTCTGTACGCCATTTTTTTAAATCTTCAACCAGCAGTTCAAAATGTTTATTATATGAACCTACTGTCTGTACCATTACATTAAACTGTTCTTTTACTGTAATGCTTTTAGGAAGTATGCCAAGTGTTGTAATATATACACACCTTTTTCTGGCAACCAGTGCATCTACTGATGCAGCAGGGTATAGTATATCTGTCTGTCCTGGCAGTATATCACCTTTCTCAAGCCTGCTCTCCATACTGTCCCTGAACTCTGTTTCAACAGTTTCCATTTTCTCAAGGCAGCGTGCTGGCTCATCTATAAAAAACACTGTATTTTCTTTGTCAAAATAATCAAAAAAAGATTCTGCCTGTATTCCAAAATATTTTATAAAACTTTCCATGCCAATACGTCCATGGTACATTTCAAGAGTTTCCCTGATTTCGCCTATCCTGTCTTTAAGCCTGTTCATTGCGTTATTGTTCTTTTCATCCCTGAACCTGCCAAGGGTCTTTATATAATCTTTCTCAATATTTTCCAGGCCTGTACGCAATTCTTCATCAGACAGCATTATTTCTGATGCTGGAAATATCTCAATAGTACCTGTCCTCTCAATGGAACGCTGGCTTTCAACATCAAATGAACGTATTGTATCTGCTTCATCATCCCATAATTCAATACGGAAAGGGCATTCTTCCGTTACTGGAAAAATATCTATAATTCCTCCCCTTACAGAAAAATCACCAGGCGATTCTACCTGGTACTGGCGCTCATAGCCAATTGAAACAAGATGTTCTGTAAGTTTATCTATATCAACTATATCTTGTTCTTTTATTATACGTACAGCCTTTGCAAATGTATCAAGTGAAGCTACAAGTTCCATTCCTGCATCCATTGTAGTAATAACTGTACCACATTCTTCTTTTATAAGTGCCTTAATTACTTTAAGTCTCTCAACACTTATTGCACTTCCATGGATATCCGCACTATAAAAAATCACATCTTTTGACGGATAGTATAGTACATTTCTGTCAAATATGCGATAATCTTCTGCAATTTTTCTTGCCTGTATTTCATTCTGTGTTATAATTACTTTCCACTGGATTCCTTGTGACAACCCGTATATAAAATGGCACTTTTGTGTATCCATACAGCCTGAAATATGTATTGGCAATTTATTATTGCCAATACATTCCACAGCTTCCCTGAATGCATTAATTTCACCAAGGGGTGCAAGCAACGTTTCCATATTTTCCTCCATTAATTAAATTTATTCATTGCAGTCCTTATATCTTCAAGCATAATCACTTTACACGCTTCTACGGTATCCTGAAGTGCCTCACGTATTACAGGTTCATCTTCCCTGTTAAACCTGCTTAATACATAATCTGCCAGGTCCCATCCTTCTGGCTTCTCCCCTACACCTATCCGTATACGGTAAAAAGACTGGCTTCCAATATGCGTAATTATATTTTTAATGCCATTATGCCCTCCTGCACTGCCTTTGGCACGTATGCGCAGTTTTCCTGGTGCCAGGTTAATATCATCATATATTATTATAAGTTCTTCCTCTGGATTGATTTTATAATAATCTACAAGTTCTCTTATGCTTTCACCACTAAGGTTCATATATGTGAGAGGCATTGCAAGTAAAACCTTCTGCCCCTCAATATATCCCTTTCCACACAAAGCCTTATGCTCCCTGGTATTAACTGGTATATTATATGCATCTGACAGTGCAGTAATAGCAGAAAAACCTATATTGTGCTTTGTACCATCATATTTTCTTTCTGGATTGCCAAGTCCTGCTATAATAAACATCTAAACCTCCAGTTTAATAACTCTTGTTTTCTAATTTATCTCCCATATGGATTGTGTTGCCTGTATACTGGGCAAGCAGGTCATTATCTACAACATGCCTGTTATCCATTGTCTTCATAATATCTTTAATCTGCATTTCTTTTGCTATCCTTGAATCACCAAGATTGTGTATCCTGTTGTCCTTAAATGACAGCACAAATGGCTCAAGGACATTAATATTATTAGCTGTTATTACCAGTGCCCTGTCACCGTTTGTAAGTTCTACACATGTGCCTGGCTGCAGTATATTTATACTTGAAAGAAGCGCATCCACTACATCTGGGTTATATGCTGTTTCATCACCCATAAGATGTCTTATTGCAACTATTTCAGAATGTGGTTCTTCTTCAAAATTCATTGCTGTCATCATATCATATACATATGCAACTTTTAATATTTCTGCACCCAGAGGCATTATATCTGGCATCTCACCATCTTTTACTATATCTGGATGCAGCTGTTTTATTATATCTGTTACCATCTTAACAATATCAATATCTAAATCCTTGTTCTTAGTAAACATCTGCATTGCCGCCAGATGGTATGTGTTTACTTTCTTAAGTTCCTCCTCTGAAAGGTCAGCTTTGTTTTTATGCCTTAAATTTATAGGTATAATAAGAGTACCTACATCATGGAGCAATGCGGCAACTACTACATCAAGCTGCTTTTTAAATTCCATATTAAGTTTATATGCCATCATTGCACTAAGTATAGCTGTGTTTAAGGAATGTTTATACACATAATCTTCCTTGCTTCTGATATTTTGTATAAAATTTATTTTTCTGTGGAGTGAGCCATAGCTTTTTATTATTTTATTAGCAAACTGGTATAGTTCTTTTGGCTCTTTCTTTTTGCTGACAGAATCCAGTATGTCTTTTATTGAAAATACAGACATAGCCTGGAACCTCTCAAATTCAATGTCATCTTCTGTCATTGGCGGCACAGGTTCAGCAGCTTCCAGAATATATATGCCAATCAGCCCGAAATTCTGTATACTTACTATACCATGGCTTGTAAGCCTTGTATTCCTCTCGTATAACATAACCCCGTTCTTATTGTATATAGGTTTCGCCAGCCTCATACCTGTTTTAAGCTCATCTGATTTTACAAATAACATATTTTATCCTCATTTCTTGTCACTATTACATTATGACATAAACATTCATTAGTTTTTATTATTACCCGAAAGATTACTTGTTACACGGTTATAAAGCTCCAGTGCTGCATTGTATCCCATCTTCTTCTGCCTGTGGTTTACTGCTGCTGACTCGCATATAACAGCAAGGTTCCTTCCAGGCCTGATTGGAATAGAATGGCATACTACTTTGTTACCAAGAAATTCTATAAACTGTTCCTCAAGCCCCAGCCTGTCATAATCCTGTTCTTTATTAAACTCCTCAAGTTTTATTACAAGGTCAATCTCCTGCTCATCTTTTACACTTTCTACACCAAAAAGTGACTTTGCATTTACAATACCTATACCTCGGAGTTCAATAAAGTGCCTTGTAATTCCTGGTGATGAACCAATAAGTGATTTATCATTAATTCTTTTTATTTCAACCACATCATCTGATACAAGACGGTGCCCCCTATGTATAAGTTCAAGGGCTACTTCTGATTTTCCTATGCCGCTCTCACCCATTATAAGTATTCCTTCACCATATATATCGACAAGAACTCCATGTATTGAACACCTTGGCGCAAGTTCTGCATTAACCCAGCGTATTATTTCTGCCATAAATGGCGATGTAGCCTTTTTAGTCCTTAATATAGGCACTTCATAATGATTAGCAAGATTTATTATTTCTTCTTCAATCCATATCTCCCTGCAGTAAATAATACATGGAGGCTTTGATGATTCTGCACTTCCTGCCATTATTTTTTCTATCATCTTAAGACTGTGTTCCATACCTTTCTGCTGCATATACGTATGTTCTACATGACCGATTATTTGTATCCTGTTAGAATCAAAGTAATCAAAATATCCAGCCAGCTGTAAAGCTGGACGGTTTACCTCATTTTGTGTAATAAGTACCTTCTCTGTGTCAATGTCTGGAGTACAATTTTCTAAATCCAGCTGTTCAATAAGTTCCTTTAATGGTACACTATACGTTCCGTTCTGCATATTATCCTCCTTTTATATATGCTGTTTTTAGTTAACAAAAATTTAATGTAATACCTAAGGACACCAGTAAAGACCACAACTTAGCTGGCACACTGGTTCCCAGTTTTTATTAATCTTCGTGGAAAAACTTATATACATTTACTGCTACGTTCTCATTCATACCTTCTACTTGTGCAATTTCCTCTACTTGTGCATTTCTTATGGCTTCTATAGACTGGAAATGCTTCATAAGTGCTTTCCTTCTTTTTCCACCTATGCCGTTTATATCATCTAAGACTGACTTTACCTGTTCTTTGCTTCTTAGGGAACGGTGGTACTCTATTGCAAACCTGTGGACTTCATCCTGTATCCTTGTCATAAGATAGAAGCCTTCACTATCCACTTTAACTGGAAGTTCATGTCCCTCGAAAAAAAGCCCCCTGGTTCTGTGCTTGTCATCTTTAACCATTCCACATACAGGAATATCAAGACTGAGCTCTCCTAGTACCTTTTGTGCTATATGGACCTGCCCTTTACCGCCGTCCATCATTATAAGTCCTGGAAAACGTGTAAAACTTCCCACTTCTTTAATAAGGCCTTTTTCCTTGAGTTCTTCTGTTTCTTCAATGCCATGCCTGAACCTTCTTGTAAGTACCTCATACATACTTGCGTAATCATCAGGGCCTTTAACTGTTTTTATCTTAAATTTACGGTAATCACTCCGTTTAGGCTTTCCATCTTCAAATACTACCATAGAGCCTACAGACTGGAAACCATTTATATTGGATATATCATATGATTCGATACGTGGTACATAAGGTATGCCAAGCCATGAACATATTTCACCCATAGCACCAATAGTACGCTGTTCTTCCCTTTTAATCCTTTCCATATCCTGTGTAAGCACAAGTGCTGCATTTTTATGTGCAAGTTCTACAAGACGTTCTTTACTGCCTTTTTTAGGTATAATTATCTTTACCTTGCCGCCTCTCTTGCCAGCCAGCCATTGTTCAATAAGACCACTGTCAGCTATATTATATTCTACCATGACTTCACGGGGAATAAAAGGTGTTCCTGCATAAAATTGTTTAATAAAATCTTGTAATATATCCTCTTCCTTTTCACCATAAGTACCATTAAGGTGGAAATGGTCACGTCCTATAAGTTTTCCTTCACGCACAAAAAACACTTGCACTACAGCTTCTTCCAAAGTTCTTGCAAGTGCTATAATATCCCTGTCCTGCCCATTGAAATCTGTAACTTTCTGTTTTACAGACATCTTTTTTACACTTGATATCAGGTCCCTGTATCCTGCTGCTTCTTCAAAGGCAAGGCTTTCAGATGCCTGCATCATTTTTTCTTTAAGATATTCTATAACCTCTGAATAATCTCCGCCAATAAGTTTAAGTGCTTTTTTAAAGTTTTCATTATATTCTTCTTTTGATATTTTTCCCTGGCATGGTGCATCACACTGTCCTATATGGTAATCCAGACATGGCCTTTCTTTCCCTATATCCCTTGGAAGAACTCTTCTGCAAGTCCTTATTTTATATATTTTATGCGCAAGTTCCAAAGTATCTTTAGCAGCACCAGCACTTGTAAATGGACCAAAATACTTGCTTTTATCACGTTTCTGCTCCCTTGAATATAACAGCCTTGGATAGTCTTCTTCTATAGTTGCCCTTATATATGGATAATTTTTATCATCCTTAAGCATTGTATTGTATTTTGGCCTGTGTTCTTTTATAAGGTTGCTTTCTAGTACAAGTGCCTCAACTTCTGAATCTGTTATTATATATTCAAAATGGTCTATCTGTGATATCATTCTTTCTATCTTTGGGGTTACATTACGGCCTGCCTGGAAATATTGCCGCACACGGTTCTTTAAGCTTATTGCCTTGCCTACATAAATAATTGCATCTGTTTTATCATGCATAAGGTATACTCCTGGCTTTGCAGGCAATTTCTTTAACTCCTCCTCTAAATCAAACATATTTCCTCCAACCGTTTAAAATTATAAATATTATACAAAAAAGAGTCCTCTATATCAAGTAGGTGTTTGAAAATTAAATATTTCTTTTATCATACCACTCTTTAGTCCTTTCAAACCAGCCATCATCAATTAATTCTGGATTTACTGGACGGAAATATATAACATTGTGTCCAAATGCCTCCTGGCAATACTCTTTATATCCATAAACATACTCTGGACAACGTTTAATAAGTTTTAACATATCAATCCCTCCCAAATAAAGAAAATACTGGCTGGTACATGTAATTAATGCACCAGCCATAAAACCAGGTTAAAGTATTAGTTTTCTGTTAATTCTTTAATTTCTTCTTTTTTTGTATCTTTTTCTTCAGGTTTTGGTGTCATAAATTTATCTATAACATTTACAATTCCGTCTTCATCATTTGATGCTGTAACATAATCTGCCATTTCCTTAACCTCCTGCTGTGCATTGCCCATTGCAACACCCATTCCTGCAAAACGCAGCATTGGCAGGTCATTGTAACTGTCACCTATGCAGATAACCTTCTCACGTTGTATATCAAGATGTTTGACAAGCTTTTCAACTGCAACACCTTTATCTACATATCTTGGAAGAAGTTCAACATAGAAAGGGTCCGACCTGAAGACATTTAACCTGTCACCAAATTCTTTAGCCATAATCTTTTCTACTTCTGCCATATGTTCAGGTTTTCCACTTAAAAGGAATTTATTAAATGGGAAATTTATTGCCTTAACAAAATCAGAAACCTCATTTATTGTAACATTACATGCTTCTGCATCAATTTTTATATACTCATTAAGCCCATTACCTGAAATCATTTCTTTTGTATTATCATTGTATACTACTATACCTGCATTTACCCTCTTAGCAGCTTCATACACTGGTTTAACAAGTTCCTTTGGCACCATCTGGTTATATATACATTCACCTGTTTTACAATTTACTACAGTAGTACCATTATATGCAATTACATAGCCCCCATACTGTTCAAGTGAAATATTGGAAGCTGTTTTTCTTATTCCTGCAATAGAACGCCCAGATGCGATTGCAACTATTTTCCCACGCTGTTGTGCCTTAATTATAGCTTCCCTTGTTTTTTCTGATATTGTTTTATCTGAACCAACAAGAGTACCATCAATGTCCAGTACAAGCATATTGTAATTATCGCCTTCTGGTTCTTCAATACCTTTGACTTTGCGGAATATTTTCATAAACTCTTTACCAGTAATTGTTTCATGTTCAATAAGGAATTCTGCCAGGCTGTCAAGTGCATCCCTGTCACCTGCAAGAAAACCTTCCGCTTTATTATAACACTCTTTCAGTATACGCATAACTTCCTGGTCTATTTCTGCTTCTGTGGCATCACCACAGTTTAATACTGTACGCCCGTCAAGATATTTACCTTCTACAGATTCAAGACCTATCATGCCAAACTTCTCAGTCATTCCATACTGTGTTACCATTGCCCTGGCAAGCTGTGTTGCCTTTTCTATATCATTGGAAGCACCTGTGGTTATTGAGTTAAATACAATCTGTTCTGCCGCACGCCCACCAAAAAGTGATACTATTCGTGTAAGTATCTCTTCTTTGCTCATAAGATATTTTTCTTCTTCTGGAACCTGCATAACATAACCTAATGACCCCATTGTCCTTGGTACAATAGTAATCTTCTGTACTGGTTCTGAGTTTTTCTGGAGTGCTGCCACAAGCGCATGTCCTATTTCATGGTATGCAACAATCCTCTTCTCTTCTTTGCCAAGTATCCTGTCTTTCTTTTCTTTGCCTGCTATTACCACTTCAACAGCCTCAAATAAATCAGACTGGCTTACTGCCCTTCTTCCAGCCCTTACTGCCATAATTGCTGCTTCATTAATCATATTGGCAAGGTCAGAACCAACTGCACCACTTGTTGCAAGCGCTATTGCGTCAAAGTCAACAGAATCATCCATAAGTACATCTTTAGCATGTACTTTTAATATATCAACCCTGCCTTTAAGGTCTGGCTTTTCTACAATTATCCTTCTGTCAAAACGCCCTGGCCTTAAAAGTGCCTTGTCAAGTACCTCCGGCCTGTTTGTAGCACCAAGCACTACAAGACCCTTTGAACTGTCAAAACCATCCATTTCAGACAACAACTGGTTAAGTGTCTGTTCACGCTCGTCATTTCCACCACCATATTGTGTATCACGGCTTTTTCCGACCGCATCAATCTCATCTATAAAAATAATACACGGCGCCATTGACTGTGCCTGTTTAAATAAATCCCTTACCCTTGATGCACCTACACCAACAAACATTTCAACAAAGTCTGAACCTGACAGTGAGAAAAACGGTACTCCTGCCTCTCCTGCTACTGCTTTTGCAAGCAATGTTTTACCCGTTCCTGGAGGTCCTACAAGAAGTGCACCCTTAGGAAGCCTTGCACCTATGTCAGAGTATTTTTTAGGATTGTGCAGGAAATCAACAAGCTCAGTAAGTGATTCCATCGCCTCTTCCTGTCCTGCCACATTTTTAAATGTAACACCTGTTTCTTTCTGTACATACATCTTTGCATTGCTCTTTCCAACTCCCATAACGCCGCCTGAACCTTTTGACATCATGCGGAATATAAAGAACAGCCCGCCCCATAAAAGCAATATAGGCAGCAATGTTGTAACTATCATATATAAAATACTTGATGAACCATTTGAAATTTCTTTTGAAAATTTAACACCAGCACTATCCAGTCTTTCAACAAGGTTATAATCCATTGATATAACACCTGTATAATAAGTAATTTCATAAAGGCCACTGTTTTGTGAGACAGGTATTATCTCAATCTTATCTGATGAAAGAACTACTTCTTTCACAATGCCATCTTCAAGCATTTTAATAAATTCATCATATGTTATCTCTTTATTTGATGCTTTTTCCACCTGGCTGTTCATAAATGAAAATACAAGGAACACTCCAAGTGCAGCTATAAGGCAGATTATAATACTCCTCTTATTCTGGCTTTTCTTAGGGTCCTGCCTGTTATTATTATTTTCCAAAATTACGCCTCCTTCATCTTTTTTCAAGGTATGCCAGCAGCATTTTATGGAAATAAATTCCAAATATGCCCAAAGTGCTATACTTTCACATTATAAAGCTAGCTTACAGATAAATCAATATATTATCATATGAATAATATTTGAATTTTCTATATTTTTAATAAAAAACCTACAAAAATAGCATTTTTAAGTAAAAATACGTCCTAAATTAAATTTATAAGCTGTTTATTTATATGTTGTACTGATAACCAGGAATTATATACATTATCTGCCAATAGTAACCAGGTTACTTTAACAGATATTATAAATTTTAAAAAATGATTGAACACAACATAGCATATGCGTTATAATATAAAAATATTGTTAAAAATATAATACAAGGAGGACAAACTAAATGGCGGTCAAATACGTGTTTGTTACTGGAGGAGTTGTATCGGGTCTCGGCAAAGGAATAACTGCTGCTTCTCTTGGCAGACTGCTTAAAATGCGTGGATATAGCGTTACAATGCAGAAATTCGACCCATATATAAATATTGACCCAGGTACAATGAACCCTGTACAGCATGGCGAGGTATTCGTTACAGATGACGGTGCTGAAACAGACCTTGACCTTGGGCATTATGAACGTTTTATTGATGAAAGCCTTACAAAACAATCAAATGTAACTACAGGCAAGGTGTACTGGTCTGTTCTAAACAAAGAACGCCGTGGCGATTATGGCGGAGGCACTGTACAGGTAATCCCACATATTACCAATGAAATTAAAAGCCGCTTTTACCGTAATGATGGCTGCAAAGAAACACAAATTGCCATTATTGAAGTAGGAGGTACTGTCGGTGATATTGAGAGCCAGCCTTTCCTTGAGTCAATAAGACAGTTCCAGCATGACATAGGCCACGGAAATGCTATCCTTATACATGTTACCCTTATTCCATATCTTCATGCATCAGGGGAAATGAAAACAAAACCTACACAGGCTAGTGTAAAAGAACTGCAAGGCATGGGCATAAGGCCTGATATTATTGTATGCCGTACAGAATATGAACTTGAACAGGGACTCAGGGATAAAATTGCACTTTTTTGTAATGTCCCTACAAAATGTGTCCTTCAGAACCTTGATGTGGAAACGCTTTATGAAGCCCCTCTCGCAATGGAAAAAGAACATCTTGCAGATGTGGTATGTGAAAAGTTAAACCTTGAATGTCCAGAACCTGATATGACAGAATGGCAGCTTATGGTTGACAATATCAAGCATCTTGATAAAGATGTTAATGTAGCACTTGTTGGCAAATATACCTCACTCCACGATGCATATATTAGTGTAGTGGAATCATTAAAACATGGAGGCTTTGCCCATAAAAGCAACGTAAATATAAAATGGGTGCCTTCT
This sequence comes from Lachnospiraceae bacterium, assembly GCA_009774235.1. Taxonomy (GTDB): domain Bacteria; phylum Bacillota; class Clostridia; order Lachnospirales; family Lachnospiraceae; genus Butyribacter. The sequence continues at coordinate 15,372 of VSNJ01000017.1, read as the reverse complement.
GAAGAACTTACTGCTGGAAATGTTGCACAGGTTCTTGGTGATGTAAGCGGAATACTTGTTCCTGGAGGGTTTGGGGACCGTGGTATAGATGGCAAAATTGCCGCAATACAGTACGCACGTGAAAATAACATCCCATTTCTTGGACTCTGCCTTGGCATGCAGCTGGCAATAGTTGAATTTGCAAGAAATGTGGCAGGTTTCCATGATGCACATAGTATAGAACTTGACCCACAGACAACACATCCTGTAATCCATCTTATGCCAGAACAAGATGGCATAGAAGATATAGGCGGAACATTAAGGCTTGGTGCTTACCCTTGTGTCCTCGATCATTCTTCAAAAGCATATGAAATGTATGGAACAGATACAATACATGAAAGACACAGGCACCGTTATGAAGTCAATAATTATTACCGTGATGAACTTATTAAAAATGGCCTGCTGCTTTCCGGGCTTTCACCAGACGGGCGTATTGTTGAAATGTGTGAACTGCCAGACCACCCATGGTTTATTGCAACACAGGCACATCCTGAATTTAAGTCAAGACCAAACAGGCCACATCCTTTGTTTAAAGGATTTATAGGTGCTGCACTTGAATACCAGGCAAAATTTTCTAACTAAAATTATTTTTTAGAAAGGCAAATTTTTCTATGAATAAAAATAACCCTAAACCTGAAAATGGAAAAAACCACAATATAATACTTACTGTGGTAACATCATTAATACTTATTGCATGTGCACTATTTACACTATCTGTTTACAAGCATAATAATGTTAAAGCTGTATCAGGCATGGATAGTGTAACTTCTGTAAATACACCAGCACCAGAAAATACAAACCAACAACCAGATGATACGGGCACAGACCCTGATACCACTGGTACTGATACTAGCACCACTGGTACTGGTTCCGGAACTACAGATGAAGAAAACCAGGAAGATTATGGAATTGAAAATATGAATTCTGGCTCTTCCAATGAATTACGTGGTGTATGGATTGCCTTCCTTGACTACAACCCAAAAGGCTATACAAGGGACTCTTTTACCAGCCAGGTAAAAACCATGTTTGACAAATGTAAATCAGATAATTTTAATACTGTATTTGTCCATGTAAGGATGTTTTCTGATGCTATGTATAATTCCAAATATTTTCCATGGTCTAAATATTCATCAGGAAAAATTGGCAAAAGCCCTGGATTTGACCCTCTGTCAATTATGGTAACAGAAGCCCACAGCCGTGGGCTGGAAATCCACGCATGGATTAATCCTTACAGGATAACTAAAGATACCACTAGCAATTCAGCACTTGCAAAGTCTTCTTATGCATATAAGTGGCGCAACTCAAAATCACCATCATTAAGACGTAATGTTTTAAATTATAATGGACAGCTCTATTTTAACCCAGCAAAACCTGCTGTACAGAACCTTATAATTAATGGTGTTAAAGAGATTGTACAAAATTATGATGTTGATGGCATACATTTTGATGACTATTTTTATCCTAATCTCGGAACGGCATACCAAAAAAACTTTGATGCAAAAGAATACAATTCTTATGTAAAAAACTGCAGAAATAATAATAAAACACCATTAAATATAGTGTCATGGCGCCGCAGGAATGTATCAAAACTGGTTAAAAGCGTATATACAGCAGTTAAAAAAGCAGATAAAAACTGTATCTTTGGAATCAGCCCTGCTGGTAATATAGATAATTTATATCTGAAAAACAATTATTATTGTGATGTTAAGAAGTGGATGCAGACTACAGGATATATTGATTACATATGCCCACAAATTTACTGGTCTTTTAAACATCCATCATGTCCATTTAAAAAAGCTTTAAAACAATGGACAGATGTAAACAGGCATAAAAGTGTAAAACTATATACAGGACTTGCCGCATACAGGGCAGGCATAAGCAGCAAAGAAGCACGGCTTATAGGGGATAAAAGCTGGGCTAAAAGCAATACAATATTAAAACGTGAAATTGAATATTCACGCAATACTGGAGAAGTAAATGGTTTTATATTTTTTGACTATGCTGACCTTAAAAGAAGCTCTGCACGCAAAGAAATAAATAACGCTGTAAAACTTTTTAAATAATTATAAACAATTCCATACAGGCACAAATTAGTCCAGCAATAATTAATATTTGCTGGACTAATTATTTTTCTATATTATCCCACCAGTCCCATACAATTACATAAAGAAATCTATTTTTTATTCCCACGCACCAAGCAGGCACTGTGAATTGGTTCCATAGAAAATATCATCCCTGCCTCCTAGCATCTGGCAAAGCTTTTCAATTCTGTCCCAGTTATTATCTACATCAAATTCATAGCTATGCCCCCATATATAAAAAAGCATCTGCTCATCTTCTGCCGGCTCCGCTTCAATAAAACTACTGGCAAGCTGGAACAGCATTTCATCATTATGATGGCATGTACTTTCAAGTTTAAGGGGTTCTTCTGGCATTGCAAAACCATGTGTAGCACCAACTGTCCTGCCATATTTAAACCCCTCATCTTTAAGGTATGCAATAACTTCATCATTATATGTACCATAAGCATAAGCCATGCCACAAGGATATTTCCCATAAAGCCTTTCTATATTCTTTGCATCCTCAACAAATTCGTGTTTATATTCATCTTTACTAAGGCTTTCTGGTGATATATGCCCAAAACCATGTACTGCTATCTCATGTCCTTTGTATAGCTGGTCCAGTCCCTCTTGTTCCATACGCTGTATATGTATGCCATTTATTTCAAAACAGCTTTCATTAGACTGTATGCCTGTATTCAGGTTAAATGTTGCTTTCATTCCATATTTGTTAAAAATATCTACAAGTTTCCTGTCCTGTTCTATACCATCATCATAACTAAAAGTAAGTGCCTTTCTATACTTCATAGTAAATCCTCCTCAATATTAGAAACAGATACGGTTTCCAATGTGTATATACAGATAAACCTTCTGTCTGTTCCCATATAATTTTCAAACTGGCAAATTGCACAAAGATTATATTACTCTGGCAACTAATACTAAATAAGACATATTTCCCAGAACTTAAGTCTGGGGCATATGTCTTAAATGTTTAACTTATTTTATTTACTGGTTTACAGTCTCTTCATAAGCTCTTCTCTCTGTGCCTCAAAGCCTGGCTTTCCAAGAAGTGCAAACATATTCTTCTTATAGCTTTCAACACCTGGCTGGTTAAATGGGTTTACACCAAGTACATATCCACTTACGCCACATGCAAACTCATAGAAATAGAATAACTGTCCAAGATAAAATTCATTCTGCTCTGGAACTTTTATTGCCAGGTTTGGTACATTACCATCTGTATGTGCAAGCTGTGTACCTTTCATAGCACTCTTATTTATAAAGTCAAGTGTCTTTCCTTTAAGATAATTAAGCCCGTCAAGGTCTACAGGTTCTTCTTCAATAGCAATATCAAATGAAGGCTTCTCAAGTTCCATAACTGTCTCAAACATTATACGGCTGCCATCCTGTATAAACTGTCCCATTGAATGAAGGTCTGTTGTAAGGTCAACTGATGCTGGGAAAATACCCTTCTGGTCTTTTCCTTCACTTTCACCATAAAGCTGTTTCCACCACTCTGCTACATAGTGGAATATTGGCTCATAATTACAAAGTATCTCAACACTCTTTCCTTTACGGAGAAGAATATTACGTATTGCTGCGTATTTAAGTGCATCATTGTCAGCAAAGTTCTTATTTAAACATACTTCTCTCATTGAAGCAGCACCTTCCATAAGCTTTTCAATATCTGCCCCGCTTACTGCTATTGGAAGAAGACCTACTGCTGTAAGTACAGAGAAACGTCCTCCTACATCATCAGGCACTACAAATGATTCATACCCCTCTTCTGTAGCAAGGTTCTTTAATGCTCCCTTTTCTTTATCTGTTGTAGCATAAATCCTCTTTGCTGCACCTTCCTTTCCATACTTCTTTTCAAGCATGCCCTTAAAGATACGGAAAGCTACTGCTGGCTCTGTTGTAGTACCAGACTTGCTGATAATATTTACAGAAAAGTCCCTGTCACCAATTACATCAATAAGCTGTGAAAGATATGTTCCGCTCAGATTATTGCCGCAATAGTAGATTTCTGGTGTTTTACGTACATCACTGCTGACATTGTTATAAAAACTATGTCTTAAAAATTCAATTGCTGCCCTTGCTCCAAGATATGAACCACCAATACCTATTACCAAGAGAACTTCTGAATCTGACTGGATTCTTTCAGCAGCTTTCTTAATGCGTTTAAACTCGTCCACATCATAAGCTACAGGAAGGTCAATCCATCCAAGGAAATCATTGCCTGCCCCGCTTCTGCCTACAAGAACCTCCTTTGCATCGCATACAATCTTCTCCATAGATTTAATTTCATCTTCTGAAATCACATTGCATGCCAATGAATAGTCAAATTTTACCTGATTTGCCATAATTCCTCCATTCCGTTGTATTAACAACACTTTATATTTTAACAGCTTTAGGCTGCCAATTTAAAATACCTTATATTAATATATTATACACTTTTGCCAATTAAATCAAGAAAGATTTTACATTATTAGTAAAATATGTGTTATTATCTACTGTTATACGGTCTATAATAACCAGCACAATTTACTGTATACCAGATATTACACCATAGATGTTTCCAGGTTTCCAAATTTAGTAAATTGCGAAAGCCATGCAAGTTTTACTGAACCTGTAGGCCCGCTTCTCTGCTTGGCGATAATAACCTCTGCAACACCTTTTTCCTCTGTATCAGGATTATAATACTCATCCCTGTATAAAAACATAACCATATCTGCATCTTGTTCAATAGCTCCTGACTCACGTAAGTCTGAAAGCAAGGGTTTTTTATCTGGGCGCTGTTCTACAGCACGTGAAAGCTGTGACAGTGCAATAACTGGAATATCCAGCTCCCTTGCCATAACTTTCAGTGCACGTGATATATCTGATATCTCCTGCTGCCTGTTATCACCTTTCCTCCTGCCTGAACCTGACATAAGCTGAAGATAATCAATTACAACAAGGTCAAGACCTTTCTCAATCTTAAGCCTGCGGCATTTAGAACGCAGTTCTTGTGCTGTTATTCCAGAAGTATCATCTATTACAAGATTTGAATTGCCAATCCGGCGTACACTCCCTACAAGTTTGTCCCAGTCCTCATCTTCCAGGTTTCCAGTCCTTATCTTCTGTGAATCAACATGTGAATTCATAGAAAGCATACGTTTAACGAGCTGTTCCTTGCTCATTTCAAGACTGAATATTGCTATGGTACTTTTACTGTGGAGTGCCATATATTCTGCAATATTAAGTACAAATGCTGTCTTTCCCATAGCAGGTCTTGCTGCAATAAGGATAAGGTCTGATTTCTGCAGCCCTGCTGTTTTATAATCCAGGTCCCTGAAACCTGTTTCAAGCCCTGTAATATGCCCTTTCTGCTTTGCTGCCTTTTCAATACTGTCAAGGGTGCGCAGTACCACTTCACGTATAGGTTCAAACTCATTGCCGCCACGCCTCTGCAATACATTAAATACACTTTTCTCTGTTTCATCAAGTATTTCATTGGCAGGCTGTCTGTCCATATAACATGTATTGCTTATACGCTCTGTTATCTGTATAAGCCTTCTAAGCACTGCCTTGTCATGTACTATACGGACATAATGCCTTATATTGGCAGATGTAGGCACACTACCTATAAGGCTTCCTATAAATTCCACACTTAAAAGCTCAGGCGGCACTTCTTTTTCATGCAGCTTATTTTGTAAAGTAACAAGGTCTGCACCTACACCTTCTTTATACATCTCAACAAGTGCATTAAATATTATACCATACTGCCCCTGGTAAAAGTCATCCGCACATAACATCTCTGAAGCCGTAAGTATAGCATCAGAATCCATAATCATAGAACCTATTACTGCACGTTCCGCCTCCACATTATGAGGTGGTATCCTCTTAATTGCCTCCTCCTGCATCCCAGTCCTCCATTCTGGAAACCAGGAACAAATAAAGAAATAATTTTACAATCCTGCCAGTCTATATCTTCAGTTATAAATCCAAAAAACATATCCTGGATATTGCAATATTATTTCTTTACTGTTCCTTGCTGCAATCCTAAAATCTTTCTAAGGAACCACAACACTAATTATCTGCATCTTTCACAATAACTTTAAGCTCTCCCGTAACCTTAGGATGGATTTTTATTGTAAGGTTATATGTTCCTGGACTTTTAACTGGAACATCAAGTGACATTTTCTTTTTATCAATATCATATCCAAGCTGGCTTTTAATAGCAGAATTAATTTCCTTTGTAGATACTGAACCAAAACTCCTTCCGCCTGAACCTGTCTTAATTGCTACTGTTACTGATTTATCTTTTAACTCATCTGCAAAAGCCCTGGCCTCGTCAAGCTTTTCTTTTGCAAGCTTCTCTTCATGCTGCTTCTGCAGTTTAAGTTCGTTAAGGTTCTTTGAAGTAGCTTCCCTCCCAAGGTTCTTTTTAAAAATATAATTTCTTGCATAACCATCACTTACTTTGACAACCTCGCCCTTTTTCCCAAGTGATTTAACATCTTCTAGTAAAATTACTTCCATTTTATATTTCTCCTTCCTCAATCATCTTGTCAATCTGTTTTCTTATAATATCTTTTGCCTCATTAACACTGGTGTCTTTAAGCTGTGCACCTGCCATATTAATATGCCCGCCTCCTCCAATTCTTTCCATCATAACCTGGACATTTACTTCATCTATAGAACGTGCACTTATATAAATTTTACCTTTATATTTAGTAAGTACAAAAGATGCCTTTACACCATTTATATCAAGAAGCGAATTAGCTACTTTGGATGCAACTACAGTTGGTGACTCCACGCCCTCAGACTGGCTTTCAGCTATTGCATATACATCCTTGTAAAGTTCTGTATCCTGTATTGCAGCAGCACGTATCTTATATTCTGACAAGTCTTCACGGAATACTTTCCTCACCCTTACAGAGTCTGCCCCGCTTCTCCTAAGATATGCCATTGCTTCAAAAGTCCTTATTCCTGTACGGTTAGAGAAATAATTAGTATCAATCATAATACCTGCATACATAGCCTCAGCTTCTGCAGGCCTTAATTTCAGCCCGTTGCCAATATATTGTGATATCTCTGCAACCATTTCACATGAAGAAGATGCATAAGGCTCAATATAAAACAACACAGCTTTGTCAATAGAGTCCCCGGCCTGGCGGTGGTGGTCTATTACAACAACTGTCTGTGCCATATCAATAAGCTCAGGACACTCTGTATAACTTGCCCTGTTTACATCGACTATAACAAGCACTGTGCTTTCGTCAACAAGTTCCATTGCAAGCTGGCTGCTTATTATCATATCATCTTCATACTCTTTTGTATAAAACCTTGATTTAATAGTTTTAACAGAAGAATCTGTATCACTAAGTACAATATGTGCTTTCCTGTTAAGGGTACGTGCAATCCTGTATATTCCTACAGAAGCACCAAATGAATCAACATCCCCTATTGAATGGCCCATTACAACAACACGTTCTTTACCTTCAATAAGTTCTTTCAAAGCATGTGCCTTTACACGTGCTTTCACACGGGTGTTCCGCTCTACCTGCACACTTTTGCCGCCAAAAAACTGTTCCTGGTCACCGCTTTTAATAACTGCCTGGTCACCACCACGTCCAAGCGCAAGGTCAATAGCCGCCCTGGCAAGGTCATAACGGCCTGCAAAAGTATCCTTGCCCACTCCAAGGCCAATGCTTATAGTTGCCACCTGGCCATTTCCAATACTTATATTCCTGACTTCTTCCAGTATAGAAAACCTTCCTGCTTTCAGTTCTGCAAGGTAACGCTGTTTAAATACAAAGAAAATCTTATCTTTCTCAATCTTCTTAGATATTGCGTCAATCCCTTGCATATATTTATTTATCTTTCTGTCAATAAGCGCTGTCATAAGTGACTGGCGTACCTCGTCTATACTGTCAATAAGTTCATCATAATTATCAATATATAAAAGACCAGCTACAAGATTTTCTTCTTCTCTCTTCTGCTCAAGTTCCATCATATCAGTTTCATCATGCAGGAACAGTGAAATAATGCTATTGTATTCAATAAGCTGGCTTATATCATTATGTGGTTCTTCTTTCTCATCACTTCCAGTATTTTCTGAAACTACAAGGCGCATATCAGCCTTGTAATACCTGTCTTTAATTTTCACATGTACTATTTTTAAATTATAATCATGTGGAAGGCTGTCTTCTGTTATTTCCGGAAAAATATTACTTATATTGCGTCTTGCCGCCTTTTTATTTACTATTATTTTAACAAATTCCTCGTTACCCCAGAGAAGATGGCCTTCTTCACTTAAAATAGCATAAGGTACGGTCAGGTTTTCAACTATCTGCATCTGCATCTGCCCGTAATCTTCTGCAAACCTTATAAGGTCTCTTTGTATCCGCCTTCTGCCTGTTGTAAAAACTAATGTACAAGCCAGGACATATACAATAAAATAAAAAAATCCAATTACACCTGCTTTCTGGTTGTATATAAATAACTGCACATCCATTGCAGCAAAAAATATGCTAAGCAGCACAGGCCATCTTAAATATGTCTTTAAAATACCTTTAAGCCGGACTTTATGTTTCATAACTTACCTCATTTCTGCACCGCCATTACATATGCCAGATATGTAAACTGCGCATTAATTAGAAAATTATATCATTATTATATTTTATAGTCAAACTTATGGTTAACATTCCCATCTGGCTGATGCGCCACAAGGCAGTATAAGCCCGTTTGATGTAACTGGAAGCCCTATTTCTTGTGCTTCTGCCCTTCCCCCATATCTTTTAACCAGCTCTAATTCTGCCATATATGACAGAACTGCTGGCTGTAAGCCCGTCGTATAGGAGTTTATAAGGAAGAATAATGGTGTATCTGATAATAATTTGGCACAAAGTTGTATAAAAGGATGTATTTTTTCTTCAATCTTCCAGATTTCACCTTTTGGTCCTCTTCCATATGATGGCGGGTCCATAATAATTGCATCATATTTATTACCACGCCTGGTTTCACGCTCTACAAATTTAACACAGTCATCAACAATCCATCGTACAGGCGCATTACTAAGTCCAGAAGCTGCAAGGTTTTCTTTTGCCCATGTAACCATTCCTTTAGATGCATCTACATGGGTTACACTTGCACCTGCTGCTGCCGCTGCAATAGTAGCACCTCCTGTATATGCAAAAAGGTTAAGCACCTTTATACTCCTTCCTGCATTTTTAATCTTCTGTCCAGACCACTCCCAGTTCACTGCCTGCTCTGGGAACAGGCCTGTGTGTTTAAATTTAAATGGCTGTAAATTAAATTTTAAATTCTTATAATTAATCTGCCATACATCAGGCATGTTATGGAATTCCCAGCTTCCCCCGCCTTTGTTGCTGCGGTGGTAATGCCCGTTGCATTTTCTCCATTCCTCTGCCCTTTTTTCTGTATTCCATATAACCTGTGGGTCTGGACGCACAAGTATATAATTCCCCCATCTCTCAAGTTTCTCTCCACATGATGTATCTATAACTTCATAATCCTTCCATCCATCCGCAATCCACATTCTATAATTCCTCCATAAAATCCTGGTTATATTCCACATTCTCATTTATATATATTAACAGACCAGTATATTTTACCACAATCCTTCTATTTATGCTATACCTGAACAATTTTTTGAGTTTCCTCATTTTTTTAGTATACAATTATTTTGGCTCTGGCAATTCCAAAGTTTTACCACCCAAAAGCCATGTTGCAAACATGGCTTTGCCGTATTTCGCTTGAATGGGATGCACAGTGGTGCATAAAGCCACAAAAAACGTAGCTTAAGCACCAGCGCCCCCAAACAGCTGCCTTTTGGTAAAACATTTGGAACCTGCCAGAGTAATATAATCTTTGTGTTCCGTAAAAAATAGGGAAACTCAAATTAATATATCCTTGACATTTGAAACAAAAAATATTAGAATATAAATAAAAAACATTTTAATAATGAATGTAGCTTTACAGCACATTCCAAAAAGGAGGCCTTTATGGGAATTTTAACACGTTTTAAAGATATTATGTCATCGAATATTAATGCACTTCTTGATAAAGCAGAAGACCCAGAGAAAATGATTGACCAGTGCTTGCGCAACCTGAACAGTGACCTTGGCAAAGTAAAGTCTGAAACAGCGGCAGTTATGGCAGATGAACAGCGTGCCAAAAGACAACTGGATGAATGTACACAAGAAATCAACAAAATACAGAATTATGCCGCAAAAGCTGTTTCTGCTGGCAATGATGATGATGCAAGGCTGTTTCTTGAGAAAAAGCAGACACTTACTGCCAGGCAGGCAGAGCTACAACAGATATATAATTCAGCAAAGTCCAATTCAGAAAATATGCGTGCAATGAATGATAAACTGGTTAAAGATATTGCTAACCTTGAAGAAAGACGCAATTCCATTAAAGCTAAAATGAATATAGCACGCACACAGGAACATATTAACCAGATGGTTTCAAATACAAGTGGTGCCAATAACTCCATAAATGCATTTGAACGTATGGAAGCAAAAGCAGACCAGATGCTTGACAGGGCAAACGCAATGGCAGAATTAAACAATTCCAGCCATGACAGCATAGATGACCTTAAAGCCAAATATGACAGTGCCCCTGGTGGTGACTCTGGAATTGAAGATGAGCTTGCGGCATTAAAAGCAAGCCTTGGCAAATAATTCTATATTGTAATTAATGAGAGGAAACATATGGTAATACAATATAAATGCCCTGGCTGTGGTGCAGATATGGTATTTAACAGCCAGACTGGCAGGCTGCATTGTGACAGCTGCGGACACGACGAAGAAATAGAAGGTTACAATACAGAAGACTTCCAGGAATTTGAAGAACACTTCCACTCCTCCACGTTTGAGGGTGATGAAGTAAACCAGTACCAGTGTAATAACTGTGGTGCTATACTTCTTACAGATAAAGATACAACTGCAACTACCTGCAGTTTCTGCGGTGCACCTGTTATATTAGGTGACAGGCTGTCAGGTGCACTTGCACCATCCAAAGTAATTCCTTTCAGCATATCAAAAAGTGAAGCTGAATCTGCATTTAAAAAATGGTGCCATCATGGTTTTCTTATGCCACGCAGTTTTAAACAGGCTGACAGGATTAAAAGCCTCACAGGGATATATGTACCTTTCTGGTTATATGATGTGCAAGGACAGGGAGAGGCCATTGCACATTGTACACGCATACATACACATGACGAAGGGGACACTATTGTCACTAAAACAAACCATTTTGATGTATACCGCAAAGTTGATTTAAGATATAATAATATTCCTGCTGACGCATCAGAAAAAATGCCCGATGACCTTATGGATAAACTTGAGCCATTTGATTACAGCAATATGAAAATTTTTAACACACCATACCTTGCAGGTTTTATATCAGAAAAATACAATTACACAGACCGTGAGATGTTTCCACGCATACAACAGCGTGTTACACGGTATATAGATAACTATGTATCAAGTACAATAATGGGATACTCCACTAAAAATATAATAAACCATGATTACCATGCAAGGCAGATTAATGCAGAATATGTTCTTTTTCCTGTATGGATGGTTTATTATGATTATGACCATTCTGAATATACTTTCGCAATGAACGGACAGACTGGCAAAATAGCGGGCAAACCTCCATTAAGCACTAGCAAAGCAGTAGGAAGTGCAGCAGCGATAACATTACTGCTCTTTATTATCTGCCGTATAATTACTGTTTTAATGGGAGGTCCTGTATTATGGTAAAGAAATTATTAAAATACAATATTTTCCTGGTTTTTGTTTTATTTATAATCTATATACCAGTACATAGTACCGCAAGTGCAGAAACCATTATACAAGATGATGCAGGAATCCTTTCTCCAAACAAAGAACCAGAAATACAAAGCCTGTGTGACAAAATATACAAAGAATACAACACATCTGTATATATATGGACTGACAACAGTATAAGCGGAAGTGATGATTTTGGAAGTATTATGGAACAGTTTGTTGCTTCACATTCCAATAAAGATGTTATAATACTTATGGTGGGCATGTACCCTGGTGACAGGATATATGAAATACAAGGATATGGTACTGCACAGGAGATGCTTACAAATAAAAGATGCAGCAAAATACTAGATTATATGCACAGTGATATGGCTGATGGCAATTACTCCGATGCAGTAAAAACATTTTGCCAGAAAGCATATAAATATATGGGAAAGCCGCCAAAGCTTGACAATATAATTTTCTCACCACTCTTCCAGCTTATAATATGTCTGGTTGCTGGAATTGTGCCTGTTTCTGTAATTGCATATAATTCTGGCGGACGTACCACCACCAACAGCAATACCTACCTTGACAAGAATAACTCAAGGGTTATAGGAAGTTTTGACAGATACACACATACAACTGTAACCAGGACTCCAAAACCTAAAAATAACACTAGCAGCAGCGCAGGTGGCGGTGGTGGTTCCAGCCATAGCAGCGGTGGTGGCAGGAGTTTTTAAAAAACTATACATATTTGTAGATATTTTCTTTAAATCTACAAAGCCAAATACCCCACAACAGGGCATGGCTTGGTTTCTCTTTAGCTTACATGCCCCATATTGGGTATCCGGCTTCCGTGGGCATGCTCAGATTATGCAAGTATACTTACATAATCTTCACTTTGCCTTCGCAGAAATAAACCAGGATGAAAGAAAAAATAAGAAAGGATAAAATCAGACACTCTTTCATTCTTTATGTCTGTGCTTCAAATCTTTTGAAGCTTTGGTATAATTTATGGGACTTTTTTCAGGACAATTTGCAAATGTAGTTGAATGGGAAGAATGGCGTGATGACATGATTTTCTGGAAGTGGGCCAACCGTGAAATTAAAAAAGGCTCAAAACTTATAATTAAGCCTGGCCAGGATGCAATCTTCCTTTACAATGGTAAAATTGAGGGAATATTTAAAGACGATGGGGAATATGATATCGAATCACAGATTATCCCTTTCCTTTCATCATTAAAAGGCTTTAAATTTGGCTTTAACAGTGGTATAAGGGCAGAGGTTCTCTTTGTCAATACCAAAGAATTTCTTATAAAATGGGGTACTAAAGCACCTGTAAACATTCCAGCACCAAATATGCCTGGCGGGCTTCCTATACGTGCAAATGGTACTCTTACATTAAAGGTTGATGATTATCTTGCATTAATAGACAAAATAGCAGGTGTTAAACAACAGTACACTGTTGAAGATGTAAAACTACGAATAACCTCAGTTATTGACCAGCTTCTTATGAAATGGATAACAAAAGAAGGTAAAGATATGTTTAACCTCCAGGCAAATGCATTTGATATAGCTAATGGAATAAAAAGTGACCTTGATATGCAGATTATAAAGGATGGTATGACAATAACAGGACTGCAGATTATGAGCTTTAACTATCCTGCTGAAATACAGGATATGATTAATAAAAATGCTGCACAAAGCATGGTTGGCGATATAGGAAGATACCAGCAGGTATCTATGACAGATGCAATGACATCTGGAAATCTCAACGGTGGCAGTGTAGCAGGAGATATGGCAGGTATGATGATGGGTATGCAGATGGCAAACCAGATGCTTAACCAGCAAGGCCAGAATACAGGCAGTCCTTCTCCTGGTCCACAGGCACAATCGTCAGGAATACCAAATTTCTGCCCTAACTGCGGGCAAAAAACAACGGGGAGCAATTTCTGTCCTAACTGTGGCCAGAAACTTGTATAAACAGACAATATCAGGCTAAATACCGCACCACAAAAGCAGGATACCGGTTACATATACGCACCAGGATATGCAAGACAAATAAACTTGCACATCCTAACTCTGTTTTTACATAAATAAAACGTCAAAGCTTTTATATTCTATTTAATTGTATATATGGAGCTTTGACGTTTCTATAGAATATACATTTTCGTTTCTTGATGCAATACCCTCTGCCAATACAACACCAATCATTAAAAATATTGCACATATTATGCACATCCACATTATTGTCCTTTTTGAAAGTTTAAAACTTGTTTTCTTATCCAAGACCAATCTCCCTCCCTGCTATAAAATATATAATGCTTGTCCTTAATAATCAACTTAAAAATAAATCCACTGTAATTTTCTCTACTTCATAATATATCACAAAAAAGCAAATTTATTCCTTAAATCTTTCTTAAACTTCATTTATAATTCCACATCTTATAGCCAGTAAATAGCCACAACCTGCTCTGCTGCCTGTCCACAGGCTATCCTCCACCTCTTTATGGCATTATGGCAGGAGCCTGGGCTCCTGCCATATCTACTTTACTTTTTTCATCAATTCCATATAATATTTTTCAAGGCTTGCACCTTCTGCCCGTATTTCTTTTATATCTACTTCATTTAATAGACATTCTTTCATTACATCAGCCGTATTTCCAGAAAAATTATAAAGACATAACTGTTTATCTGTTACTATTTCCAGTCTGTTCCCTGGAAACATTTTTCTTAAAACATGCGCTGCTTTCTGTACATCATTAACCCGCATATTTAAATATGGTTCACATTTCTTAAAAAGTTCTTCTGTTGTAACCTGTTCTATCATTTTGCCTTTATTTATAAAACCATAACATGTTGCCAGTTGGTCCAGTTCACTTAAAATATGGCTTGAAACCAGAATTGTCATACCCTGTTCCTGGTTAAGCTTTTTCAAAAGCTCCCTCAAGCTGGCAATCCCTTCTGGGTCCAGGCCATTAACTGGCTCATCAAGCACTAACAATTCTGGCTTTCCCATAAGTGCTATTGCAATACCAAGCCTCTGTTTCATGCCAAGTGAAAAATTCCTTGCTTTTTTTGTTCCAGTATCTTCTAAACCTACAATTTCTAATATTTCCTTAATACACCCCTTATCTTCAATACCCTTTTGCAGCCGTACAACTTCAAGATTATCCTTTGCTGTCATTCCAGGATAAAATGCTGGTCCTTCAACCATCGCACCAACACGCTTACGCTGGATATACATTTTACTCTGCTGCTTTTCCCCAAATAACCCAATCTCTCCATCTGTCTGCACAGCCCTTCCTGTCAGGATACGCATAAGCGTTGTTTTTCCTGCACCATTTTTCCCAACAAATCCATAAATACTGCCACGGCATATTTCCATATCCAGACCATTAAGCGCATAAGACTTTTTATATTTCTTTGTAAGTCTTCTTGCTACAAATATTTTCTCTTTCATCATATTCCTCCTATTATAT
>VSNJ01000169.1 GCA_009774235.1 Lachnospiraceae bacterium | reverse complement strand
TGTGCCATATTCTGCAAAATATGGTCGTTTTATGTAATTTAATTGACTAACGTGTTAAAGATAAATAAAATATAAGATGTGAAATATTATAAATAATTTACATAATGTGGATATATATAAAAATACAATTTATATAAACAGGATTTTAATATTTTTAAAGAATATGTAAAATAGTTATTTGATTTTTAGCTGGTTTGTGATATAATCGTGTAGCTGGTAAGAATAAAAAGAAATGTTTGTAAAGACCGTTTTTGATAATCTGCTCAGAATACGGTCTTTATTTCCGCACAGTCAAAGCGGGCATACGTTTATTGTATAACAGGGTGAATTTTAGCATAAGTAATGGAAAACTGTTACAGCCTTGCGGCGGCTGTGGCGCAAAACACGTTCCAGTGTTATTAGAAAGGAATTTTTTTATATTATGAATTTTGAAGAATTATGTTTGGACCCAAGGATTTTAAGGGCAGTAACGGAGATGGGATTTGAGCAGGCAAGCCCTATCCAGGCACAGGCTATACCAGTTGCTATTGATGGTAAAGATATGATAGGACAGGCACAGACAGGTACAGGTAAGACTGCTGCGTTTGGAATACCTCTTTTACAGAGGGTTGACCCACATAATAAGAAACTCCAGGCAGTTGTATTGTGTCCTACAAGGGAACTTGCTATACAGTGTGCTGATGAAATACGTAAATTTGCAAAGTTTATGCATGGCATAAAAATTCTGCCTATATATGGCGGACAGGATATTTCAAAGCAGATACGTTCACTTAAGGGTGGTACACAGGTAATAATTGGTACACCAGGCAGGGTTATTGACCATATTAACCGTCATACGCTTAAGATGCAGAATGTAGGCATGGTAGTGCTTGATGAGGCAGATGAAATGCTGAATATGGGATTTCGTGAAGATATTGAAACAATCCTTGAAAACTTGCCAGATGAACACCAGACCCTGTTGTTCTCTGCAACCATGCCAAAGCCTATTATGGAGATTGCTGGCAATTACCTTAATAAGCCAGAGATTATAAAGGTAGTAAAGAAGGAACTTACTGTACCTAAGATAGAACAGTATTATTATGAAGTAAACCCACGTAAGAAAAGTGAAGTGCTTTCAAGGCTTATTGATATGTATGACCCAGAACTTTCACTTGTGTTCTGCAATACAAAGCGTAAGGTAGATGAACTTGTTGAAGACTTAAAAGGCAGAGGATATTTTGCAGCGGGGCTTCATGGGGATTTAAAACAGTCACAGCGTGACAGGGTAATGGGTGGCTTCCGTAATGGACGTACAGATATTCTCGTTGCTACAGATGTGGCGGCAAGGGGTATTGATATTGATGATGTAGAAGCAGTTTTTAATTATGATGTGCCACAGGATGACGAATATTATGTACACAGGATAGGAAGGACAGGGCGTGCAGGAAGGACAGGACGTGCTTTTACACTTGTAGTAGGACGTGAAATATATAAACTTAAAGATATCCAGAGATATTGTAAGACAAAGATTAAACGCCAGCCTATACCATCTGTTAATGATATTACTGAAATTAAAGCGGACAAAATTCTTGAGAAAGCTTCTGGAATAATTGAGAATGAGAATCTTGGCAAAATGGTGGATATCCTGGAGGAACATCTTGATGAACGTGATTATTCATCCCTTGAAATGGCAGCAGCACTTCTTTTGATGAATATGGGTGAGGGTGAATTTATAACAGAAGATATGAAGACAGAGGATTTTGGTGATACAGGTGCAGAACCAGGTATGGTAAGGCTCTTTATTAATATAGGCAAGAAACAAAAAGTACGTATAGGTGATATACTTGGAGCGGTTGCTGGTGAGTCTGGAATGGAAGGAAAGCTTGTAGGAGCTATTGATATGTATGATAAATATACATTTGTGGAAGTGCCCAGGGAATATGCGTCAGATGTTATAGATGCAATGAAGAATGCAAAAATTAAGGGTAAATCTGTAAATGTAGAACCAGCCAATAAGAAGGATTAATGCATGGCTGCGGTTGCAAGCGTGCTAGTCTGGATACTATAATGGGAATTAAGGCGTGTTCCTGGATATTTATAATAAGGCAGTATATCTGTTACAGATTACTGCCTTATTGTGTTTTATTATATAAAGTGTTAAAATAGTAATAACAAAATATAGTTATAAGTTCTACTATTGTGCTTGTATAGGAATGGATAAAAATGAAATATATAAATTTACATAATATTATAATATAAAGAAAGGGTAAGTACTGATATGGGATTATTGGATATATTTAAAAGCAAAAAGGGAACTAAAGAAGAAACCAGGGAAGAAATTAAAGAAGAGATTAAAGAGGAAAATGGAGAACAATTAGATTTTCTTAACCCAGATGATGTGACAGAGTATATAATTAAACAAATATCTGAAATTACAGAGGAGGAGAATACCAGAAAAGATAATGGTATATTTTTTCCTAAGTGGAATGTATTTGTGCAGCCACAGGTACGGCAGGTAACAGAGAAAGGGATTATACTGGATATATTAATTAATGCACCACAATGGGGAAAGGATTTATATGAGTGTACTGTTGGAATGGGCAGTGACCCACAGAGCAATATTGGGCTGGCATTAGGTTCTTTTATATTTTCATTTATGCAAGGGATTGCTGCAATGGAAGAACATAGGGATGGGATTTCTGTAGAAACAAAATTTTCTGGAAATATACATAAATGGAATGTATACCGTACGGATATTGTTGGCATGGGCAATGAGGAGATGGAGACCAGTGTAGATGTTTACTGGAATGAATTAATGGAAGATATTTTAAATCATTTAGGGAACCAGAAGTTAAGTTATATTAAGATTTTTGCTTCAAAAATGGGGGATGATATAACTGGTGAATGCCGTATTGATGATATTGTCAGCATGGAATTAAGTAAGAAAGTTGCACAGATTGCCAGAAACTGGGATGTGCAGGGTTTTGTTTCACAGAAACAGTTTTTCTTTATAAGACAGGATGAAGAAACAATAATTAATAATCCTTATGAAGGAGAAGAAGGGTTTAAGCTTTTAAAGGAAAAGGTTGCACTTGCTGCAAAAATGTTTTATGAAAGTGAAACCGAAGAGGAGTATAATTCACTTCCTGCACGTCTTATGGAAGCATTAGAAGACCCTGTACTGGGATATGAGTGTTATGCTTTTCTTCCTGAAATATGTACAGAAAATGCATTTCCAGATGCACAGTATGCTGAATATGTAAAGTTTGTATACCCAGATGGCAGGAAAGAGAATGTATATAAAAGCCAGCTTGCAGATTATGAAATTCTTAGAAAGGCACTTTTTACCATTTTTAGTGAAGGGGTATTTGGCGATGATACTAATAATATATACCAGGAATATGTTGGGTCAAGTGCAACATATAACTGTTTTTCACAAATGATGGAAAATGGAAGTGATATAAAATATGTATCAACCACAGCACTTGCTTTTATGGTTGATGATGGTTTTATAATACGTTAGTTAAAGTTATAAAAAATATTACAGGATATTAGTTAATATAAAAAAAGATACAGCCAGGTTTTATATAAGAAAGCTGTATCTTTTTTTAACCTTATTAAGAAAGCTTTTGTAAGTTTATACACAAACAAAAAAATGCATAATATAAGTTTGTTATAACAGGTCTTTGAATATCCATATGGAGGCTTTATCATGTTTTGCAATTTTACTTATTGACCTTGTTATACTATCTGAGATTGTTTTGCTTAGCTGGCTGATATAAATAATTGTAATAAAACAGATAATTGTTAGTACAGAAGTAATTAATATTAAATAAATAATATGGTGTTTTTTTCCGGTTTTGGTATCTCAAAACTTAACAACTTAAATATAGTTAAGTTTTAAATATGGATATTAGAAGACTGTAATTTTAATAATATATCATTTTTATTTAAAAGTTTATACAGATTTGTCCGGGATTATAGAATTTATAAATTACTATTAATAATTCATTAAATTTTTATATAAGTGGTTTGCAAAATTATATATTAATATTATACTAAAGAGTAAACAAACCATAAATAATACAAATATGTTTTGTTAATTAAGATTAAATTGTATAAGGGCAGGATTATATTATGTCAAAGAAAGTAAATGGGAATAAAGAGAATAATGCTATAAGTGTTTCCAGCCAGATAAGCAAGGAC
This sequence comes from Lachnospiraceae bacterium, assembly GCA_009774235.1. GTDB lineage: Bacteria > Bacillota > Clostridia > Lachnospirales > Lachnospiraceae > Butyribacter. The sequence continues at coordinate 4,214 of VSNJ01000169.1, read as the reverse complement.
AAAGAAAGAGTATGTGCAGATACTACAAAAAAGGAATATACAGATATTCCTGAAAGCATAAGTTTAGAAGAAAACAATATAAATATTGGACAGGAAGGCTTTTTTAGGTTTAACCATAAATATGCTAACATATGTTTATATGTATTGCTTATAGTGTTTTTTAGTACCATTATTTATATGTTAATAAATAACTGGTCTGATACTAAGAAATTTATTTATAATTTATTTGGGGTGTTGTCACCATTTTTTGCTGCTATTCTTATTGCATATTTTGTTTCACCTATAGTTGGCAGGTTTGAGAAAATCATACAGAAATATATTGCAAAAGGTAAACATAAGAAGCTGGTCTGGATAATATCAATGGTGCTTGCTTATATTACTGTGCTTGGTTTTATAATAATAGCATTTGTATTTGTAATACCACAAACAGTTGAAAGCATTTCAGAGCTTACATCTAATATTCCTCTTTTTTATGCACATATTATAAGGCTGCTGAGGGAGTTGCACCGTAATTACCCATCAATAGATGTAAATGTAATTACTGAAAGGCTGAATGATATGGTTCCAGATATTGTTGATTATGGAACTAATATAGTAAGTAATGTAGTGCCTATGATTTTCTCTGTCTCGGTTTCTATAGTACGTTCAGTTATTAATGCGCTTCTGGCTCTTATTATTTCAATATATATGATTAATGGAAAAGATAAGTTCAGATACCAGGCAAAGAGGCTTGTATATGCATTATTTAATGAAAAAAAGGGAAATGCTATCTGTAGCACATTTAGGGAATGTAATGATATATTCAGTGCATTTCTTATAAGCAAAGCTGTGGATTCGCTGATAATTGGCTGTATATGCTGTGTACTTATGAATATATTAAAGCTTCCGTATGCAGTGCTTATAAGTGTTATTGTTGGGCTGACTAATATGATTCCTTATTTTGGACCATTTATAGGTGCAGTGCCAGGAGTTTTTATATACTTATGTACCAGCCCTAAGCAGGCAGTAATATTTGTAATAATGATACTTGTGCTCCAGCAGTTTGACGGGCTTGTACTTGGACCCCGCCTGCTTGGACAGTCTACAGGCCTTAACCCTATGTGGGTTATTTTTGCAATAACTGTCGGAGGGGCATATTTTGGGGTACTTGGCATGTTTATAGGAGTTCCCGTAGTAGCGGTGATTGGATTTCTTGCCAATAAGTTTATTAAATACAAGCTAGTAGGGAAGAATATAAAGGCATTACAGAAACCTGAATAGCTTCATGGATATTTTATCTGTGTGCTGTAAGCTTGTATATAGGGTTGCCAAGCTGGTAAAATTTCTGTTCATATTCAGTCATTATATTATTTTGTGCAGGACCATTTTTATGGAGGTCATAGTTTATTTCATCAAGATACCAGCCTGATTCTTTGATTTCTTCAACAGAAAAATCAAAGAGCGGGCGGTTATCAGTTTTAAACTGTACATACCCATCTTTTGACAGTATTGTGTTATACCGTTCCATAAATTGTCTTGATGTAAGCCGTCTTTTGGCATGTCTGTCCTTTGGCCATGGGTCAGAGAAGTTAAGGTAAATCCTGTCTGTTTCTCCTGGTGCAAAAAATTCTGTTATATTTTCAGCTTCCATTCTTATAAACATAAGGTTATCCGTTTTCAGTTGTGTTCTTTTATCAAGGGCTTTTACAAGCACACTTGAATATTTTTCTATTCCTATATAGTTAATACCAGGATTTTGCGTTGCCAGGGTTGTTATAAATTGTCCTTTTCCCATACCTATTTCGATATGTATGGGATTGTTATTGTGGAAGAAATTCTGGTTCCAAAGTCCTTTGTAATCTTCGCCATTGGCACCATCTGCCTGTATTGTGTATGGGTTTTCCAGAATACGCTCTTGTGAGCCTTTGACATTTCTAAGCCGCATTTTTTTACCTCATTTCTAAATTTTTTTATTTATATATTAACATATAAGAGCAGTTGTGGGAATACCTTGGGAACATGCGGATATATAAATCTGCTTGCAATAAACTGGCAATAGAAGTATAATAAAGTAAATTATTAATATGGTTATTCCAGTATATGTAAGGAGGGGTATTATGAACGTACAAAGAGTTTCAAATAATGGCATATCAGGCAATTTTTATATATTTAACAATAGTAATTACAGGCAGATAGATAAAACTGCTGTTACACCAGTTAAACCAGTAAAGAAGCTGCCAGGATTTACAGGCAGGGGAGATAACCAGGAGCTTGCTGCGGTATACAAGCAGGAGAAAATGCCAGAGGCTTTAGGTACAAAGCAGATAGATTCTATAAAGGATGGATATGCATATTCTAATAAAGCAAGTTATGATATGGATAATATGTATGAACGCCAGAGGATGGCATCAGAAAGTACAGTGCTTTTAGGAATGAATATAGATACATTTGCATAAACCAGTGGAAATTTTGAATATTTCCTGGAGACCAGGATAGAACAGGGGGAAGCTTCCATATGCGCTGGTGGAAGAAGCTTATATTTTCAGTTATTAGCCTTATATGGGGCTATGTATCATTAGATTATTTATATTATGCATTTTCAAAGCTTACTGATGCTAAAGGAAATTCAGAATATTATGCACCAGAAAGCGATGGATTGTTCCAGCTTCTTGGGCTTTTAATGTTCTTTTTATGGTTTTTTATATCAGGGCTTTATTTTTGGTTAATAAGGAAATCGTCACTGCAGATAGATATAGTGGAAGAAGATTATAAAACTGGAAGACAGGTTGTTAAAAGAAAGTGGTCTGATATATTATTACAGGCAGCATTTATTATAACAGGAGCTGTATTGCGTATGGCATATGTAATTTATATATATATTCCAGGCATGTAGTTATGTTATATAAAGTTTTTCTGGTTAAAAGGGTAAAGATAATAAAAGAGGCAGAAAAAATATATATCTGTCTCTTTTTTGTTGTAATATGCAAATTTATATTTATCTATATAATCTCTGTAATCTCTATATTTGATATCTTTGAAAGGTCATATGCCCCTTTTTCTGTAACTACTACAGGTCTTGACAAAAAGCCAGGGTTCAACAGTACTACACGTCCATGTTCACCATTTGATAGTGTTACTTCATTATTTATATATGCCTCAGCTGTACATTTTATAAATTTATGTAAAGTACCAGGCTCATATGCATCTTTTTCAAGTTCCATCTGTTCAAGTACGTGGAACGGGCATATCCCTTTTCTATAAGACCTGTCAGAAGTCATTGCATCATATACATCAGCAATAGCAACTATTGAAGAGAAGAAACTTATTTCAGAGCCAGCAAGTTTATATGGGTAGCCATGACCATTATAACGTTCATGGTGCTGTAAAGAGGCAGTTACAATTCTTTCATCAAGATTTTTGGTTTTTAATATTTCGTAACCATATTCTGCATGTTTGCGGATAAGGTTAAATTCTTCATCAGATAGTTTGCCGGGTTTTTTAATAATTTCAGGCGGTATTTTAAGTTTGCCTATATCGTGTAATAATCCTGCTGTAATAAGGGTAATTAAATCATCATCACTAAATTTAAGCCATTTGCCTATTATATTACAGATAAGGGCTACATTCATTGAATGTGCATATGTAAGGTCATCATATTTTCTCATACATTGCATCATATCAAGAAGATGCAATGGGTTGCGTACTTTGCTGAATATTGTGTCAACGTGTTTAAGCATATCATTAATAATACCATCATTGCTTTTAACAACAAGGTCATTTAATTCCGACCTGAATTCATTTACACATGAATTAAACGTCATTTCAAATATTTTAAATTCCTGGGAGGATTGTATTTTCTCATAATAGGTCATGCCATTTTGTGCCTGTGGGTTAAGAAACTGTGTTCCGTCAAAGATTTCCTTTCCTTCTTCTGGAACCAGGATTTTAACAGACCTTACAGAATAATACTTTAACTTATCAATTATATCAGGAGTTAAAGTTGTATTTGATGCTATAACAAGGTGGTTTGAGGAATTGTATACTGCTTCGGCAGTAACCATGCCTATTTTTAAGTTAGCTGTTAATATCTTTTTGATTTTCATAGTGACCCCCATTTACATTTACAATAGTAACCCACTATTGCTAAAAAACTTTATATAAAAGACAAGTACCTATAAACTATATTATCATTTCTTATATGAAATAACAAGCAAATGATGAAAACAATATATAAA
>VSNJ01000168.1 GCA_009774235.1 Lachnospiraceae bacterium | reverse complement strand
TAAACAAAACAACAGTAATAACCTTATATAGTACCAAAGAATATTTGGAAATTAATTTCAAACCATTAGATTATACAAAGATTATATTACTCTGGCAAGTTCCAAATGTTTTACCATAAAGCAGCTGTTATGGATACACTGGTGTTTAAGCCTTGTTTTTTAAGGCTTTATGCACCATTGTGTATCCATCCAAGCGGAATGCGGGCAAAGCCATGTTGCACATGGCTTTTTGTTGGTAAAATTTTGGAATTGCCAGAGCCAATAAAATTTATAAAATTCCAAAAGACAAGAATACCAGCCACCAGTTACAATTCTATTTTTATTTTAAATTTCTTCATCCAGTAATCAATCTGTATCAAATATGCAAGCATCTGTGGACCTGCCATAAGCTGCCCATACCAAGGTGCGCCATAGTCCTTTACACTTTTCATAAATTTCTCAAGTTTTCTTATATCTATTATTTTAAATAATGGTGACTCTCCTTCTTTTAAAACTTTCTCCAGACGCTCTGTAAGAAGCTTCTCATAGTATGGATTATAACTCTTAGGATATGGGCTTTTTCTTCTGAATAATATTTCATCTGGAAGCTTGCCACGTGCAGACTGGCGCAACAGGTTCTTTACAACACCATCATGTGCTTTCATATCCCATGGCACATTAAAAACATATTCCACAAGCTTCCTGTCTGCAAAAGGAACCCTTGCCTCAAGACCAGAATGCATACTTGTTCTGTCCATCCTGTTAAGAAGTGTCTGCATAAAGAACCTTATATTAAGGTATCCTGTCTGTCTCCTGCTGCTTTCTGTTTCATCCTCACGTGGCATAATTATAGTTTCACTTACAGCATCTGCATATGCCTTATCCACAAATTCATCCATCTTTAATGCATAAAGCACTTCACTTTTCATAAGGCTTTTACGTGGTGATAAATCAGGGGTCCAAGGGAAAGTATGGCTCTTTAGGAACTCTTCTTTATGGAACCACGGATACCCTCCAAATACTTCATCTGCACACTCTCCTGTAAGCACTACTTTGTGGTTTAAACTAACTTCCTGGCAGAAATGTACAAGTGAAGAGTCTACATCCGCCATACATGGCAGGTCATGTGCATCAACTGAAGCATATAAAAGGTCTGCCTGTGTTTCGTAACTACATTCCAGAAAATGATGCTCTGAACCAAGAAATTCCACCATTTGTTCAACATATGGCCGGTCTTGTGATGGCTGGAAACTATTTGACTTAAAATACTGGTCATTTCCTGTAAAATCAAATGAGTATGTAACAAGCTGTTCACCTTTCTTCTTTAATTCAGCCGCACATATTGCTGAAACAAGGCTTGAATCAACCCCTCCAGACAAAAATGTACATATTGGCACATCTGAAACCATCTGTCTTTTAATTGCATCCTCTACAAGAAAACCTGTCTTTTCAACTGTCTTCTCATAACTGTCTTCATGCGGCTTGCTTTTAAGATGCCAGTAACAATTATTTTTTATGCCATACTGGCTGCAGCTTAGATAACATCCTGGTTTAACTTCATAAACACCTTTAAATATACCTGAACCTGGTATCCTTGCAGGTCCCATGCCAAAAACTTCATTTATCCCATCCCTGTCAAGGACTGCCTCTGTACCTGGATATTTAAAAAGACCTTTAGGCTCTGATGCAAATATCACTGTATTATCTTTTACAGTATAAAATAATGGCTTAATCCCAAAACTGTCCCTGTATAAATATATGGTTTTATGCCTTTCATCATATATTGCAAATGCAAAAATACCATCAAGTTTATTGACAAATCCAGGTCCATACTGCAAAAAAGAAAGCAGGATAACCTCTGTATCTGAACCAGATACAAAACTCCACCCTGCATTCTTAAGTTTCTTGCGTAACCGGTCAGTATTATAAATCTCACCATTATATACTATATGATAAGAATACCCATCAAGTTTCCTGCTCATAGGCTGTATGCCTCCCAAAAGGTCAATAATTGCAAGCCTTGTATGGGCAATCCCACAATGTTTAAAAAGCCTTATCCCATCGCTGTCTGGCCCACGGTGGACAATGCTGTTTTTCATATCTTCCAGCACCTTTTCATACAGCTGGCGGCTTTCCATAAAATCAAAAGAAGCGTTAAAAAATCCCGCTATTCCACACATATTCCCTCCATCCCTGCATATCAGGCAGATATTTATAATGTATTATTTTATATATAACTATCTGTTTATTATATGCTTCTGCTTCTGGAAATATGACTATTTTAACTTTATTAAGTAAGCTTTTTAAAATACACACTTCTTAAGTGCCAGACCTGATTTACCAGGGCTTTCTTAGCCTGGCAGGAATCCAGGCTAAGAAAAGCGGCAATGAGATTGGTCCGCTAACGGGCAAGTAGCCAATGCCTGATTGCAGGCAATGCGGATTGCAAATATCCACTTAACCTGTAATGTTATTATTTATATAACAGGCTCTATAATAACAAACAGCCGCCTGCTATAAATATTATTCTTCACTATATTTACATGAAACCTCTGCATATGCACGTTTATCACATATTATAGGGAGTGCCTGTTTTAAATTCTCTATTTCCGCATAACTATATATTCCACCATCTTCACCATCAAGTGTCCACTGGACATCATCATCACTTGATATAGAAATATTATTACTGCTTAAATACAATATCTGTGCTGCATCAAGCTGCTTTGACAACAGTGAATTTAAAACCTGCTGTACTTCTATGGGATTTTTAGGGTTACGTATAAAAATAGCCTCAAACTTCCCATCATCCATTTTAATATTTTTCTTGCTGTATGCTTTATATCCTGCAACAGATACAGAATTGCTTACAAGCCCTAATATAAATGTATCTTCATAAACCTCACCATCACATTTAATTACCATATGGTGTGGTTTTATATCAGATATATGTTTTAATGCCTCTACAAAATAAGCTATTTTGCCAAGGGCATTTTTCCATTCTTGTGGTGTCTGGTAAGAAACTTCCGTAAATGCGCCAAAACCTGCAACATATGTAAAGTTCCTGTCATTAAACTTTCCCATGTCACAGTCAAATATACTTCCATTTACTATTAATTCTGCTGCATCTTTCATTACTTTAGGTATATTAAGGCTTGATGCAAAATCATTGACAGTTCCGGCTGGTATATAGCCGCACACAGGACACTTTTCAAGTTTCATAAGCCCTGTTGCCACCTCATTCATAGTACCATCACCGCCAGAACACACAACAAAACTATAATCCATACCATGTTCCTCTACAATTCTTGTAGCATCACCTGCACCTTGTGTGGCAAATATTGTAATCTCATAACCTGCATTGCATAAAACCCGTATAATGTCTGACAGGTTATTACGTATCTGTTCTTTACCTGCCATAGGATTATATACAAATAACATTTTTTTGTCCATAAAATCCCCCCTGTTGCCATTTATTCCCATACAGGCAAAGTAAAGATGTACAATTTATGTATCATCCAGACACGCCTGCCGGGCCAGATACCACGCAGCCCTGCTGCGTACAACAAATTCCATCCCCGTCATACCTGTTATTGGGGTATCGTACTTAGTGGAATATATCCCATATCTTGTCTATGCTTTTATTTTTTATCTGTTCCTTATACATTTCTTCTGCTTTTAAATATTCATTATAAGGAATTTTAATCTTGCCTTGCTCTGTATAATATTTCCCGTTATATGTGCCATCCATATTATATACAAGCCTTCTTGTTTCCATAAACATTGCATCACCAAATGAAAAGAAACGGTATTTAAGTGATACTGCTTCATTATAAGCTTCCATAATTTCACTCTGCCCTTCTAGTGCTGACACCAGCATTAAAAGGGTTGATTCTGGAAGATGGAAGTTAGTTATAAGTGCATCCGCAATTTTAAACTGGTAGCCTGGATAGATAAAAATATCCGTATCACCACCACCTGTATTTATAATTCCATAATTTGCTGCTGCTGATTCAACAGTCCTTAAGCTTGTAGTACCAACACAAATAACCCTTCCACCATTTTTCTTAGTAGTATTAATTAAATCTGCCGCTTCACTGCTTACATGGTACTCCTCTGTATGCATATGGTGGTTTTCTATATTATCTGACTTTACTGGCCTGAAAGTCCCAAGACCCACATGTAATGTTACTTTTGCAATATTTATACCTTTATCTTCTATTTCCTTTAAAAGTTCTTCTGTAAAATGTAACCCTGCAGTTGGTGCAGCAGCAGAACCTTCATATCTGGCATAAACTGTCTGGTAGCGGTTTTTATCCTTAAGTTTATGTGTAATATATGGCGGCAGCGGCATCTGCCCAAGCTGGTCAAGTATTTCCTCAAATATCCCGCTATATTCAAACTTTACCAGGCGGTTCCCATCTTCTACTACATCCAGGACTTCAGCCTTAAGAAGCCCTTCTCCAAAGACCAGCCTGCTGCCAGGTCTTGCTTTTTTACCTGGTTTAACCAAAGTTTCCCATATATCATTATCTTTACGTTTAAGAAGAAGAACTTCAACTTTCCCGCCAGTTGTTTCACGCTCCCCAAGCAGCCTTGCAGGAATAACTTTTGTATTATTTAATACTAAACAGTCACCAGGAACAAGATAATCTATAATATCATGGAAAATCTTATGCTGTCTTTCACCAGTCTTTTTGTCTATTACCAGAAGCCTTGATGCATCCCTGCGTCCTGCCGGGTCTTGTGCAATAAGTTCTTCTGGCAGGTCATAGTTAAAATCAGAAGTTTTCATTTAAAACCAGCCTCCATATCCTGCTATATTATATTCCAGTTTCACCAGTCCTCCTTGTTTTCTTCAATAACATCCAATACTTCTTCCAATGTAATATTTATATCTTTTGTAGTATTTCTGCTTTTGTTATTATTGGATTTACCCAATATACATTCTTTATATAACTGCTCCATTGCCATAAAAATATCTTCTCTCTCTTCAGTTTCAATAAACTGTCCATATTTCCTGTTTAGCTCATTGAAGTTTCTGGTATACTGCCTTACTATTTCTATTACATCTTCACTGTTTTCTGCATTTAATAAAAGTTTCTTTGTATCCTTATAACATTTAAAAGACCTTTTATATGCCGCTGCTGGAACAAATCCACTTCCATCCCATTTACGTAGTGGGTTATCTATATTATCTGCAAGCCATCCGCTGTCCCGCATACTTTTTACTGATAAAACATCCAGACGGTTTTCCCAGTGCTTTTTAATATATTTTCCTGCTGTCTTTGGCACACTATAAAAGTCAATTTCCCTTAGTTCTTCCAGTTGGCCAAATATTTTTACATCACAATCATTATATCCAAATATATCATAAAAACCAATAGTTTGTAAATTTTTAAGAAATTCCATTTTATGTATATTAGTAATTATACCAGGAGAACCAGTAAGTGAGATTTTCTTAATATCTGGAAAATATCTGATAATTATTTCTATATCCAGCTCTTTTATATTATCAATATTTAACTCCCTTATTTTTACATCTTTAAATATAATGCCAGGAAATTCTTTGATATTTTTAATATGTATATCTAATATAATGCCTTTATTCTTAATAACAGGATTTCCATAAATATAAAACTGTTTCTTAATATTACCATATATCTCCAGTCTATCTGTTTCTTCTGGAAGCATAATCTTATTAACTCCTGTTATATCTGTTTCTATATTATAAAGCCCTGTCCCTCTAAGGTCAACTATATCTGCTTCTGTATTTGATAATTTTAAAGAATGCAGCAACGGGCTTGTCTTTATAAGGTTTACAAGTTTCTGCGAATATCCATGTACATCAGCAGATATAATGCAAGGAAACCCACATAATGAACTATTGTCATCCAAAAGTTTATATAAATCATTATCCAGGCAATCCTTATTCTTTTTAACCAGTTCTTTTTTTATCCTTACAAATTCCCCACTGTTAATATACTTTTTATAATTTCTTTGTGCTTCATTGCCAGCAGCCTTCCAACGCTCTTCAAATATATAATCAGTTCCCTGCTGCCAGACATCATTAAAATAGCTTCCATCCCTGCAGTTTGTTACAACTAAAGGGATTTTCCCTATGTAAATATAATTACCTGGTACAGACAGTTTATCAATAACCTGTTTAACCATTCTGTGCCTGTTAATATAACACTCTTTGTAGAATGGTTTAATTTCTTTTAAATCATTTTCTGATGGCACTTCTTCCCCAAGGTAATCAAGTAAAATATAACATAAACTTCCACCCCATACATCCAAAACCTGGCATGTCCCATACTTACCAAGTTCTTCTATATAAAATGCATATACATCACCATTTTCTGCAATACGCCCCATATTTCCCATAAATTATCTCCTATATAAAATTAACTAAGGCAATGCACAAGCACTGCCTTGAAACACTATAAATTTATTCCTAATAGTAATGATTTTCTTTACAAATATAAAATTAACAAATATTTTAAAGTTGTATCATTACCATGCAGCTTTTCTTACAGAAGCATATTCCATATTTTTTAATAACCATATAACCCTCATCAGCCAGCCCTGCATCATAATGCTGGTCTTCTATCTGTTGTAATGCTTTCCTGCACATATTTTCCATTTCCGTATACCTTTGTACACGTTTAAGCTCAAGTATTATTGCAGGCTGACGTTCATCATATGGCTTTAAAACAATATCATAACGCCCCTCACCACTTTCCCGGTTTGAAAGCTTCTCATATCCTTGCAGCCCACTTAAAAGCCCTAACAAAAAACCATGATAAAAATTCTCTGCATTATCCATAAAACTAATGCTTCCATGAAGCTGTTCCCTTAAATAACTTTCAAAAACATCTGTATCACCATTTATTATAGCATTATAAAAACCCGAAAAATCTATTGATTTAATTCTGTTATTAAACCATTCTGTTATTTTATTTCTGTAAATGCTGCGTACTTCCCTATTTGGGATTTGTAATACAAGATAAATTGTATCAGATTCAAACCTTTTATCTATAGCTTTAAGATAACCTGTAAAAAACAAAAAATTCCATAAATTATCCTGTGACTGTCCTATATCAGCATAGGTAACATCCTCATGCACTGGCTTCTCTATTGTCCCCCATGTGACAAGCCCCTCTAGTTCATTTCTTGTATTATCATCCGCATTTTCAATTAAATCACGTACAATACTGTTTGATGATGTATTGGACCAGTAAGGTTTAGGAAATTTTGTGTTTTTATAAACAATATCAGAAACATAATTAACAAGACTCCATGGATTATAAATCTCTGTATTGCCAAAAAGATAACCATTATACCATTCTTTTACCTCTTCCTTTCTTGAGGTAATACCATAAACATCAAGTAACTTATCAACCTCATATTGTGTAAAACCAAAATATTCTGCATAACTGTCATCTAATACAGAAACCACTTTTAAATTATTAAGCCCTGTAAATATACTTTCTTTGCTAATACGCAGACAACCCGTTACTACAGCTAATTTTAAACTTTCATTTGTTTTTAACGCTGATTCAAAAAGAGAACGCATAAAAGAAACCATCTGGTCATAAAAAACATTAAAATAAGCATTTTCAAGCGGCACATCATATTCATCAAAAAGTATAACCGTTTTCTGGTTATGGTATATTGAAAGACATTCTGATAAGAACTGGATAGCCCTTGCATAAGTAACACTGTCTGCTTTCTTTTTCAATACAGAACTATATATTTCCTTGTATTCTTCTGTAATAACGTCACTTTCTAATACATATCTGTGCCTGTGGAATTCTTTCCATATTTCTTCTATAATGTTTCCATATGCCATTTCATATGTTGGCTGTTTTGCTGATTTCATGGATATAAATATTACCGGATACTTTCCCATATGTTCCAGGTATTCTTCTCCAGCCTCCATTATTTTCTTTCCTTGAAAATATACAGAATTATCTGCTATTGTACCATCTGGGAAGATTTCTTTTTCAAAAAAAGTACGCAACATGCTCTGGGCTAATGTCTTGCCAAAACGCCTTGGACGTGTAAATAATGTAACTGTACTTTTTTGCGCAAGTAAATCACGTATTAATAATGTTTTATCTATATAGTAGTATCCTTCACTTATCATTTGTTTATAAAATTCTACCCCGGTTGGTATTGGTCTTATTTGCTGTATGACAGACACCCCCTTATTGTTTGTTCTAATGTTATCATATGTTATATAAAAAGTCAAATGTAGTATAGAAAACTATGTAGTATCTTAATGCTAGATGAAATACCCAGATAACACAAATTTTCTTGTAATACAACCAGTTCTTTCCATGGAAATAAATCCTTTATTAGATACAGTGTAACAGTTCAGATACCCTCTCTAAAAATGTGTTGAAAACTTCAGACTATTCATTAATGTTAAAATGTGACTATTTC
>VSNJ01000167.1 GCA_009774235.1 Lachnospiraceae bacterium | reverse complement strand
TATCTTTATACTGTAAACACAGGTACAATCTAAAAACCAAATGGAGGACACGGACGAGGAAGGACAGGAGATTCCCAGACCGGATGGCCTGAATAATTATTCTGGGCAGTTTAAGCTGCGGATTCCCAAAAGCCTGCACCGTCAGTTTTCCGAACAATCCAAACGGGAAGGGATAAGCATGAACCAGTATTGCTTGTATCTTTTATCAAGAAATGATGCAATACATTCGCAGGTTAGGAAGGTTACAATAAAATAACAGAGTAGTTGATGGAAGCATCTAAGCCTTATATTAGGTTTGGGTGCTTTTTTCATGGAAAAGGAGAGGGCTATGGGAATATAGAATATGCTTTTTGTCATAGCCTGTTGCCTATTCATTTGATGATACCTTTGTATTTTCTGCCATAACACCCACAAGTTTATGTGGTATATAAATACCCTGTATAGAAATAAACTTTGTAAAACCCTCTTTTTCTGCTAATGCATTTACTTTAGTAAGCTGTCACTCATAACAGTTAGAAATACCAATATACCTTTCTTTTCTTAATTATCTGTCAAGCCCATCCATCATTTCATATAAAGGCGTCTGGTAATCCCACATATGGTATATATACAAATCCACATAATCTTATGACACTGCCGCCCTTTTCCAGAAAGTTTAATTTTTTTTCTTTATTGGATGTCTTATTACAGTCTTCCATTTTTCTGGATTTATCTTTCTTGTATCAGACAAATAAATTTCATGGTGCAGACGTTCTTTATTAATATTATTTATATAACCTTGTTCTTCTAAGAGTATATGTACTGCTGTTTTTATAATTATTCTCACAACGTAATAATATTTCTTCTGCTGGAATATGTTTTTTTGAAAAGTTTTCACCAGTCACATTAACATTATCCATACGTACAAGTTTATATGTACTGTAATCTCCTTTTACCTTGTCATATGCAAGCATATACCAGGCATACCACTTATAAATAACTGCAACTGGTTCTACAAAATGTACTTTTACAGAACCTTTCTTATTTGTATAAGAGAATTTCACAACCTTCTGGTTTAATACTGCAGACTGTAAAGACTGAAGCAATAAACTATCCCCTTCCCGTAACACGGAAAAATCTAAAACCAGTCCTGTATTACTATTGCCAGATACAACCTTTATTTTTTCAAAAATACTACTATCCATCCAGTTTCCTGTTACAGTCTTTAACCCATACAGTGCAGTTACTATATAAGCAAAATCCTCTTTTGATACCAGCTGGTTATCCATCCTGAAATTATCTGTAATCCCATATCCGCCATTAATGCCTGTAACAGCATAAACTGGAATACCTGCCTGGCATAACGCATCAATATCCCTTTGTATAGTCCGCACAGATACTTCAAAATATTTTGCAAGTTCTGAAGCTGGGGTTTTGCCATGGTTAAGAAGGTATAATGTTAATGCATATAATCTGTCTGTCTTCATTTCCACACCTTTTTAAATTTACTATCTTGTATAATTTTTACCACTAAATTTACTTATATTATACTGTTTCTAATATAAACAAGCAAATACGCAAGAAAAATACCCCGCCGCAGAACAACGGGCATGAAAGTATTACAAATAATTAATTCCATCTCTCTGCCTTTTCAATATACCTTTTATGTTTATCCAATATCTAATGCCCCAAAATATATATTTTATTCTATAGCTGGTTCTGTATGGCTTTCCAGAAAATACATTTGTTCCTGGCGGTCCATCTTGGAATCTACTATTTCTCCATCCTTATTAGTAATAAATGTACTATTGTCATGGCTCTCTAACTGGTACCCTCCTACTGATACATATATAATTCCCGCAAAAAAATACTTATCCAGCTCATCATTATTGTTATTCTCCTTTTTAGGATACATATAACTGGCTTCAATATAATCATAATTTTTAAAAGTATCAATAACTGGGGTTTCAATAAATGTATCAGGTTTTTCCAATGCAATTTTTATATATCTGCTGCCATTTAACTTTCTTTCAGAGTAAGGCAGTCCTGATTCCTGGATAAAGGATATAGCTTCCTGGTAACTTGCATCCTGAGGGAAATCAATATATAGTTTACGTAGAATTTCCAATCCATCTGTATTTGTTACGTTTCCAGATAATATGCCAGTTACAAATTCTGCCCCATCTGCAATTCCATTTCCTGTAATTCTGTTAATACGTGATGAATTTTCTTGTTTAAATTTCAATGTATTTTCATCTATTATGTCAAATGTATAATGATATTTTCCATCATATGTTTTTAATTTTAACTGTCCTTCACTCTCTGTATATTGGCCATAGGCTAAATAAGAAGACATAACATCATAAGAAAACGTAAAAGTATTATCACTTTCATCAATAATAATCTGTGAAATAAATTCTTCACTATCATCTTTTAGTGTATATGTCTTTGTATTATTTTGTTTATTGCTATTATATACATTCATTTCTACAGCATTTATAACTTGTTTTTCTTCTGTAATATCTGTTTTGTCTGTTTGTCTGGCACATCCTGCCAAAAAAACAGCTGTTATTATAGATATACTTGCCTTACCTGCTAACCTCATATATACACCTCCATAAATAATAATTATTTAAATCTGGCTACTAATGTATTGGAACATTACCTGGATTAATTATACCATATCATATGCCTTTTTTCTATATATTTCTTTGAGTTTCCCCATTTTTTAGGTTTAAGTGTTATCAAGCCCCATTTTTAATATGGTTAGCAGGAAATTGATGACATGGCAAAGCATGTTTTCTAAAATAATTCATTATTCCAGAACTTGTTTTAGAAAAAATCTGTTTAAAAGCATATCCTGTTGCATAAAAAACAAATTTTGGAATTTTATAATTCAGGTTACGTATTGGGTTTAATGACATGACACGTAAATCTTCAAAATTAAACTGTTGTTTTTTAAAACGGAAGTATTCTTCTATCCTCCACCTCATAAGATAAACTTTTGTAACAATAATACACAGCTTTTTCTTCTGGGATGTTTCCTGTATTTCCAAATTTGTAACCAGCAACATTGGATTTTTTCCAAAACCATACACTGCAACAAGTACAAGGTCTTTTTGTGGGAATGCACATAGTTTTACTGGTATATAGCTTATTTTGCACTGGATTTTTTTGCCATGTTTATCTGTAAAACCCATGCAGTAGTTCCCTTTATATTTTTTTGCTGCATCCATTATATTACAGGTTTTATTTTTATAAATAACATTCCTGTTTTTCTTTGCACGTATTATAAATTTTTCGTCTCTGCCAAGAAAATACCTGTAATAATCTTCTGCATCAAATCCCCTGTCAAGTGTCCTTATGCACGTCCTTCTGAAATTTGCAGATAAAAAACCAAGGCATTTTAAATTTTCATCCGTTTCACTTAAAAAGCCTTTTTCTGCTGCAGAAAAAATTTTTTCATAAACAGGCAGTGGTATTTTATTTCCTTTTAATAAAACAGATGCTTCAATAGACAGATACCCTTTTTTTCCCGTAAAAAATGGGGAAACTCAAAATATATTCCCCATTTATGCTACAAGGCAGGTGTACAGCATTACTATTCACATCTATGCCGTTCATATTAACAAATTTTAAACCTGTTTATTTTCACTGGTTTACCCTCTTTTTTATAATATATTTTGTTTCATTATGTGGAAGTATGCCATATATCCAAAATGGTACTTTCCCTTTATAAATGCCGCAAATTTTTCCTGTAATATTCCAGTTCTTTTTCATCCACATTATCTATAATTCCATCTAAAACAGACAATAGCTTCATTCTATCTTTTGGAAGAATACCATATAATTGTACAGCATTTGAAGCACCCATTGCAGCAAATTCTGTTTCTATAGAGAGATTTTTCACTAAGGTTTTCATCTCCTTATACTTTTCCATTTCACTTTCAGGTCTCCAGTTTCCTTTCCTGATTTCCTGGTACAATAAAGAATTTTTATATATTGTAAGCATATTAGCTCCAACCAGTTCTGGATGAAGCTGGTTACAAATCTCTGCAGTTACTTTTGCGCCTTCAGTACCTTTGTTTTTCCCTGATATCCCAACAAGATAAAAAAACTTATAAGAAATGCCTGCCTGTTCAAGACGTCTGCACTGTACCAGAATATCATTTTTACTATACCCCTTATTCATAAATCCAAGTGCCTTGTCATCTGCCGTTTCCATGCCTATAGTAAGACCGTTAAAGCCTGCTTTTTTTAATTGTATTAATTCTTTATCAGACTTCATACTAATATCTGTAATTCTTGCAAAAGAACCAATGCTTCTGTAAGATGGAAAATACTTTTTAACCAATCCAGCAATCTCCATTAAAAAAGTGTATCTTAAAACAAATGGATTAGCTCCTGTTAAAAATACACGCCTGTCTTTCCAGCCCCACATACGGTTCCTTTTTGCTGCTTCCTGTAAATCTGCCTCAATATCTTCTAATGGAGATAATCTGAAGGTAAATGGCAAATCATTATATAATGTACAAAACTTACATTTATGGTGTGTACATCCTGCTGTCACTTCCAGTAATAATGAACCTGCCTCATAAGGCGGACGCCAGATTGTTCCTGTATAATGCATAACTTATTCCTCCTTAAAAAATTATTATGCTGTCATATTATACAGGATTGTATATATACTGCAAGTCCTGTCTTTTTTTGGTAATAGTATCTTTTTTCGTACTTAGTAGCTAAAAAACCAGTTCTTGTTTTTTAATATTATATATTCTATACTAATTATGAGGTGAAAATAATGGCGGATAATAAATTTAGCAAAGATAAACAGCTTGCCCGCTGTGAACCAATGAGCAGGCTGCAGTCTTTTATTGCTGGCAAATGGAAAATTTTAATTTTATGGTATATAGCTTTTTATAAAGTGCAAAGATTTGGGGAACTTATGAGAAAATTGGACGGAATTACTCAATCCACCCTTTCAAAACAGCTTCGGGAACTGGAACAGGATGGATTGATACATAGAAAAATTTATGAAGAAATACCGCCTAAAACAGAATATACCCTGACAGAATTAGGACAAAGTTTTATTCCTGTACTAGAAACAATGTCTGAATGGAGTGAAAAATATCTTTGTCCTGGTTATATAAACCCATATAAAAAAGAATAGTATAGGTTTTAAATGTCCTACACAGCCTGGTGTTTCTTAAATCCCAGTTTTGCAAATGGAATCATAATTAAAGTTAAAGCCACATATAAAACTGCTCTTACAGAAAATATATTAAAAACAAAATTTCCAAACTGGTATGAAATATATTTGCCAATTTCAGGCATAACAGCACGGTAAGGCAATAAGAACAATACCAGGTTATATACCCCTGTTGTTCCATTTGGTGTAAGGAACACTGGAATAAAAAGAACAGGCACAAGTACAGCTAATACAAGATATGTGGTTTTCATTTTTGATGACAGGAGAAGTGTAAAGCTTACCATTGCAAATAATATTAAATAAATAACCCCAATATTTATAAGTGCTGCCTGAAGAAATGTAAATGGATAAGGAATTGTTATATTAGCTATTTGTACAGGAAGTGCCCATCCATCTGTACCAAATGCTGCAAATATTATTCCATATGCCAGTACAACATGAAGAGTAAAAGCTATTATTCCAAATAAAAATGATGAAATAATTTTGGCCGTTACTAATTTCGTTTTGCCATATTTCCCTGATAAAATTATAGAATCAGTACCTGCCTGGTACTCACCAGAAAATACGGGTGCAATTACAATACAAACTGCTAATATTGCAAAAATTAAAAGTTCAAAACTGCTTATAATAATTTCCCAGCTTCCATAATATCCATATTGAAATGGGGTACCTGCTTTTTCTGCCATACTGCTCCAATATTCTTTTTGGCAGACAGATAAATTGCCAGATGGGTCATCCAATAAAGTTTTAATTTTTAATTTTACTGCCTGGTAAAAATTTGCACCATTTTTAATATCTAAATTACGGAATTTATTATAACCTAATGTCCCGTCAGGGCTGTCATAAGCTTTTGAAATTGTATTAAGTAATTTTTCCCTTGGTGCAATGCTGTTCCAGTAGGCATCTCCTATTAAAAACTGTTCATTCCCGTCATATCCAATATTATCTGGGTTTTTAAAAAGCTGCTGTACCTCAAGAATTGTTTTAGTAATATATTCTTCAGACAAAGAAACAGATAAATCCTTGTATTGTTCTTTTTCATAAGCTATACCTGCTGGTCCTTTTATTACACCATTTTCATTATAAACCTGGTATTGTATAATTTGTATTCCAAATAATAATGTTGTTAAAATAAAACTGGCTGCCATAATAATAATTGTAGATTTTTTGCGCAATATTTTCAAAAATTCATATTTAATTAACATGTAATTTTTCCTCCTTTGCTTCCTCTCCAAAATAATATAAAAACAAATCTTCTAAACCTGGCTCTACAATAACAGCACCAGGGGCTGGTGGCTCTTTGTTTACGATACGCAGACGTACCATATTATTTTCATGGTGCAGGTTTACAACAGAAAACTGCATGTTATACATGTCTGCCTCACTCTCTGGAACCAGTACTTCCCATACTTTGCCTTTTATACCACAGGTAACAGCCCCCACCGGTTCCTGTAATATAATTCTGCCATTTTTCATTATTAAAATTGTATCTGCAATATAAGAAACATCAGATACAATATGTGTTGACAGAATAACAATTTTTTCTTTTGCAAAACCTGAAATAAGGTTGCGGAAACGCACCCGTTCTTTAGGGTCAAGTCCTGCAGTTGGCTCATCTAATACCAGTACAGACGGATTATCCAGCTCTGCCTGTGCAATTCCTAAGCGTTGTTTCATTCCACCAGAATATGACTTTATTTTTTTGTCTGCAATATCCTGCAGGTTAACCATATATAATAATTCTTCTGTCCTGGATTTTGCCTTTTTTTTATCTAGTCCTTTTACTGCTGCCATATATAACATAAATTCACGTGCAGTAAAACCAGGATAAAACCGGCAATCCTGTGGCATATAGCCTAAATTTGCATAGTACCGTTCCCCTAGTTCCTGTTGTGTTTTCCCATTCAGGCGGATATTACCAGAAGTGGCTTTAAGTACACCACAAACCATCCTCATAAGTGTTGTTTTTCCTGCTCCATTTGCCCCAAGCAGCCCATATACTCCAGGTACCAAATGGAGGTTTATATTATCAACAGCACACTTTTTCCCATAATGTTTACTAAGATTTTGTAATTGTAATTCCATATAAAACCTCCTGTGTGTTTTTATAAAAATAAAATATTTCTTTTATACCTCACATTATAAACTGTTAATCTTAGGCTGGGCTTTTCTGTATCTTAAGTTAACCTTAAATTTATATAACGGAAAATATATTACAATAATTACTTTTAATAAATGTATCTTAAACCAAAAAGATATCTGCAATCCGCAATGCCTGCAAGCAGGCATTGGCTACCTGCCAGATAACAAACCAATCTTATTGCCACATTGCGGCAATGAGGACATACTTCTTAAATTTGACATAACTAATGTGTTAATGTTAAAATAGAATAGTTTTAAAACAAACACAGGAGTAAAGTTTCTGCAAAGGCAAAGGAGAATATACAAGCCTGCCTGTATATTCTCCTTTGCCTTTGCAGAAATAAAATAAAACAATTTAAGAGGGAGATAACATGAGAAAGAAATTATTTATAGTATTATTAACTTCATCAATTATTTTTTCAGGTTGTGGTGGTAAGTCTGATACCAGTACATCCAGCACTACAAATTCTAAAACTGCTTCTTCTTTAAATACAGAAGCACCACAAGATACTTCATCATCAGATGGTTTGGATGATTTAGAATCAATTGGTGATGTTGAAGTTGAAAAGAACCTTTTTTCTGTAGAACTTAAAATACCAGCAGATTTTATGGGTGAAACTACACAGGAAGAACTGGACAAAACTGCTAAAGAACATGGATACCAGTCAATTACCCTTAATGATGATGGCAGTGCAACTTACATAATGACAAAAGCACAACATGAAGAACTTATGCAGGAAATGGTTCAAAATATAAATTCAGAACTAGAAAAAATGATTGGTTCAGAAGACTATCCTAATTTTACAGAGATAAAAGCAAATGATGATTTCACTTCATTTGAAATTAGGACAAAATCTAAAAAACTAGATTTAAACGAATCAATATCAAGCCTTGTTTTTTATACATTTGGCGGAATGTATAATATATTTAATGGCACAAAAGCAGAAAATGTCCATCTTGATTATATAAACGACAAAACAGATAAAATTATTGAATCTTATGATTCAAGCAAAGCCCAGTAACAGTTATATTTAACTACATAATTTTGGCAAGAGTACAAGCTCTTGCCAAATATCTTTTAATCTATACAAAACCTTTATAA
>VSNJ01000166.1 GCA_009774235.1 Lachnospiraceae bacterium | reverse complement strand
TTTCATATTTTTCCTCCCTTTAATATTTGGACAATGTAATCTGTTATAATTACTTTATAATAATTCACTTAACATCATTAAACCTTTGGTTTATTGTCTAAGCTGTTCTTAGAACTTATCCAATTTGTATTTAGTGATTACCATTCCACTTCAATCACGCACTTGTCTGTCACTGTCTTTATACTTTCAAGTAATGTAACTGAATATCTATTTTCTAATACATATTATTGTATCTGTATTAAAATGTTCTTCAAGATAGTTGCAAATTGTATTCGCCCATAGATATTTTTTCTTAATATCCGCACTCTTTGACAATGGATAATTGACTTCAAATTCTCTTACCGTATTATATCCAATATGTCTTTCTAAGCTATCTACTAACTCTAACAGAATGTGCATTATTATTTTTTGCCATAATGTCCTCCTTGCAAATTTCGATTGTCTCTTACAACAACATTAGCAGTATACCACATCATTAAATACAATTCCACATCTTATTTAGGCAGAATGTGGAGCATCGCCCCACACATTATTACATGTATAACACCGGGAACAGTCATTACCAATAGAGCCATCACATTTATCTGCCTCTCTGATATTCCTCGTTGCGTGTCTGGTACATAGGACGGTTCTCCCTTTCATTTGTACGTTCCCCAACTGTTCGTATGTTTACGGCAGGACGGCTTCTACGAGGCAACCACAACCCTCTCCAATGTATGTAGACTGATACAGAAACAAAATGTAAATTATTAATATCTTTTATTAATTATAATAACCAGCATATAGAATATTTTTAGGTGAAAAAATTATTATTATGTGTTATTATATTATAGAAAATACAGATAGAAATGTATTTACTATAAGCAAAATAATGCAAGTGCTTTTAAAAAGGGTTGTTATATTTTATACTAGAGAAATTTTATATATAGCATTTACATTATTATTTAAGCTGTTTTTGCAGCATGGAGGTTTGTAATGAAAGATATTAAGAAAACGTTGTTTATGAAGGAAGCAGCATCAGGAAAGAGCCATAATATATTGGTTGAGATATGCATTGCGGTTCTTTTGTTTTTTATTGCGTCAGTAGCTATGGGACTTGTGCAGATTCCTGCACTTACAGCATATCTTCTTAGCAATGAAGACTATATGTCTATGCTTCTGGCTGGCAGGCTTGATACACAGAAGATGCTTTCTGTTTTTTCAAATATTCCTGAATGGATTATGATAGTTATGCTTTTTGCAGAAATATTGCTTACTCTTATTGTTATGTTGTATTGCAGGTTTTTTGAAAAAAGAAAATTTTCTACTCTTGGTTTTGTTAAGAAAGGAATGGTTAAACAGTATTTAACAGGTATTATTGCTGGTGCAGTGGCATTTTCAATAGTATATTTATTATGTCTTGTTACAGGCAGTATAAAATATGAAGGAATAGCTGCCAGTATTTCACCATTGTATATTATAGGTTATTTTCTGGGATATCTTTTACAAGGTATGGCAGAAGAGGTGCTTTGCAGAGGTTATCTTATGGTATCTTTGTCAAGAAGATACCATGTTACACTAGCTATAACAGCCAGTTCATTGTTTTTTGCATTTTTACATTCAGGTAATAGCGGGGTGTCATCACTTGCTTATTTAAACTTGTTCCTTTTTGGGGTATTTGCATCACTTCTTTTACTTGATTTTGGAAATATCTGGATAGCAGGTGCATTCCACAGTATATGGAATTTTGTACAGGGAAATATATATGGTGTCCAGGTAAGTGGAATAAGGGTATCTAATTCTGTGATGTCAACTTCATATACAGATGGAATGGAATTTATTAATGGAGGTGCATTTGGCATGGAAGGTGGTCTTGCTGTAACATTGGTAGTTATGGCTGGTATTGCACTGTTATGTATACATCTCTATAAAAAGGGAGATATAATAGATATAAATGTAACAGGACAGGAGGAATACAGCCACCAGGGTGTCCAGGCAGCTGGTAATGAGGAAATAAGCCAGGCACCGGAAAATACAACTGCAATACAGCAAGATATGCAAGATAATGTACATGAACAGGATGTACAGATGTTCCAGAAAGCTGATGAACCAGAAGAAACAGATATTAACAATAATATTATTATAAATAAAGATGCAAATGTCCTGGACAGTGAAGTTATTAAAAATAATAATGCCAGTATCCAGGCAGGTGAAAATACTGGCAGCCAGAACAGTGTACAACAGACATCATTTGATGAAAGTTATTTTAAAGACTAAACATAGTTTTAACACGGTGTTTATAAGTGTGTAATTTCTGGAGCTTATTAAAGCCATTGGCAGCGGTAAGCTCCCTTTCTTCATTATGGGCCAGGTAGTATTCTGCTTTATAAACCAGGTCTTCTACACCATCATAAACAACAAGGTCTTTATTAATTTCAAAAAGCTCTTCAATTCCTGGACGGTAATCTGTCATAAGAAAACCACCAGCAGACAGTATATCAAATACACGCAGCGGGATACCATCTTCAATATTAGGTATTGTTATATTAATGTTTATTTTGGAAGAAGCAAATACTAATGGCATTTCATCAAGGTATCTTACAGGCGGATGTACAGTAGTTTTGTATAAACCTGATGTATCACTTGTGGTAAAAATATGCATATCTGCAATACAGGCCAGTGAGTTTATAGCCTGTTTGCGCATAAGTGCAGCTGCTTTATATGACAGTACACTTGTGGCAAAATGCAGTTTAATATCTGCTTCTGAACCTTCTTCCTGTTTTAAATTAATATACTGGCTGGCTCTGTCCATTATATCATCAGTAAGCATTATATTAAGTATATTGCCTCCTGATACATTTAACTGGGCTTCGATTGCAGCATCCATATAGCCACACAGATATGGAGGAAGTGCACTTGCCATTTCATCATAACGGTTTTTGTCATATAAATTTCCAACAAAAGAAATATCATAAGAATATTTCTTTTCTCCTATGTACATACCATTTGTAGCAAGCAGGCGGCTTATACGTCCTGGTGCACCAGCAAGTGGTAGGTATCTTACTGTATCTGTTCCATTGCTGGTGAAATATTTATATTCTTTTTTGTCAAAGACATATATTATATTTTCTGGGTTATGTATGGACTGGCTGCGCATGCTTACAAGTGGTGCATCGCATGTCCATGAAATATATTTTATTTTATATTTATGGCATACATTAGAAATAGTAGTATAATAATTTATGGAAAAGACAGCATTATATCCGCCATGTTCTAAGTATCCTGCTAATTTTTCTTCAAAAGCCTCATCTTTAATATGGCTTTTAACAGGAAAAGCAAGGACATCAACAATATGTCCCTGCTCCTTTAATTCATTTATTATATCATCGTAAGGAAAAATATCCCATCTGTATACTAAAACCTTCATATTTTACTGTCTATGCCTTTCAATCTAAATTTTTAACAGCAGTAGAAAGCATAAGCTTAATACGGTTAAGCTGGTTGACTTCTGTTGCACCTGGGTCATAGTCTACAGCAACAATATTGGAATCTGGGAACTGGTTACGCAGTTCCTTTATTACGCCTTTACCTACAACATGGTTTGGAAGGCAGCCAAATGGCTGTGCACATACAATGTTTGGTACACCAGAGTTTATAAGCTCAATCATTTCAGCAGTGAGGAACCAGCCTTCACCTGTCTGGTTTCCACATGAAACAACAGGGCTTGCATATTCTGCAAGCTTTGCAACATGTACTGGCGGCTCAAAACGGCGGCTTGCCTTAAATGCTTCACTTGCTGTTTTGCGGTAATTTTCAATGTATTTTATAATCATATTGTTTAACATTGCACTTGTTTTCTTTTTGCCAAGGTATTCTGCTTTAAAGTTTGCATTATAAAGGCTGTACATAAAGAAGTCAATAAGGTCAGGGCATACTGCCTCGGCACCTTCTTCTTCAAGCAGGTCTACCAGGTGGTTATTGGCAAGTGGAAGGAATTTAACAAGTATTTCCCCGACAATGCCAACACGTGGTTTCTTAATATCAAGTAGTTCTAGTTCATCAAACTCTTTAATAATCTGGCTGATATTATTGTTAAATTCTTTTTTATTTCCTTTGGATACCTGCTTTATAGCAATTTCACGCCATTTTTCATGCAAGGCATTAGCAGAACCTTTTATCTTTTCATATGGGCGGGTCCTGTATAATACACGCATAAATACATCACCATATATAAGTGCCTGGAGTGCCCGGTGTGCCATCTTTAGGTTTATATCAAGCCCTGGGTTTTTCTCAATGCCTGCACTCATTGAAATTACAGGAACCTGCCCCATGCCTGCATTTTCAAGTGCACGTCTTATAAAACCTATATAGTTGGAAGCACGGCATCCTCCCCCAGTCTGTGTAATAATAAGTGCAACTTTATTTAAGTCATATCTGCCAGAGAGAAGTGCCTGCATAAACTGGCCAACTACAATTAATGAAGGGTAACATGCGTCATTATTTACATATTTAAGGCCATAATCAACACATGAGCTGTCTGATGGAAGGACTTCAATATTATAACCACATGATGCAAGTGCTGGACCAAGTATATCAAAATGGATTGGTGACATCTGTGGTGTAAGTATAGTGTAATCATAGCGCATTTTTTCTGTAAATACTACTCTGTGGTGTGCGGTATCTTTTGTTACAGGTTCAATATTTTTACGTTTTCTGTCTTCTATGGCAGCAAGCAGTGAACGTATACGTATGCGTGCTGCACCAAGGTTGTTTACTTCATCTATTTT
This sequence comes from Lachnospiraceae bacterium, assembly GCA_009774235.1. Classification (GTDB taxonomy): domain Bacteria; phylum Bacillota; class Clostridia; order Lachnospirales; family Lachnospiraceae; genus Butyribacter. The sequence continues at coordinate 3,731 of VSNJ01000166.1, read as the reverse complement.
TAATACTGTATAGATTTTATTTTGTTTGGCAAGTATATCACTTACCTGGTCTGTTGTAACAGCATCGAGGCCGCATCCAAAGGAGTTAAGCTGTATTAAATCCAGGTCTTTGCGTTTTGCAGTAAATGCTGCTGCCCTGTAAAGGCGTGAGTGGTACATCCACTGGTCCATTACAATAGTTGGCCTGTCAACAGTGCCAAGTTCTGATATGCTGTCTTCTGTAAGTACAGCTACACCATATGATGTTATAAGTTCTGGTATACCATGGTTAATTTCAGGGTCTGCATGGTAAGGACGGCCTGCAAGGACTATTCCATGACAGTTATGTTTTTTCATGTATTGCAGTGTTTCTATTCCTTTGTTGGTTATATCTTCACGTACAGCCTGGAGTTCTCTCCATGCAGCATCACATGCTTCTCTTACTTCATAATATGGAATATCGTTTTCTTTTGTAAAAAATTCACACAAACGTTTTTCAAGGATTTTTTTATTTTCAAAAGATATAAACGGGTTCTGGTAAATAATATCTGGGTCTTTAAGTCCATCAATATTATTTTTTATATTTTCACCATATGATGTTACAATAGGGCAGTTATAATTATTTCTTGCTTCAGCAGTTTCATAGCGTTCATAAGGCACACATGGATAGAATATGTATTTTATGCCTTGTTTTAAAAGCCATGATACATGCCCATGTGCAAGTTTTGCAGGGTAACATTCAGATTCGCTTGGTATCGATTCAATTCCAAGTTCATATATTTTCCTGCTTGATTCAGGTGAAAGCACTACCCTGTACCCAAGGTCTGAGAAAAATGTAAACCAGAACGGGTAATTTTCATACATATTCAGTACACGTGGCAGACCAACAGTGCCACGTACATTAAATGGTTCAATATTTTTATAATGGTTAAATATTCTTTTTAATTTATATTCATAGAGGTTTGGAATATCTTCATTTTTCTTTTCCTTTCCAAGCCCCCTTTCACACCGGTTTCCAGATATAAACTGCCTGCCGCCAGTAAACCTGTTTATTGTAAGAAGACAGTGGTTTGTACAGCCTTTGCACCTGGACATGCTTGTTTCAAATTTAAGTTCATTTATCTGTTTTATAGAAAGCATTGTACTTTTCTGTCCTGTATAACGTTCACGGGCAATAAGTGCTGCACCAAATGCACCCATTATGCCTGCTATATCAGGACGTACAGCCTCACAGCCTGATATGCGTTCAAAGCTTCTAAGGACAGCATCATTATAAAAAGTACCACCCTGTACAACAATTTTTTTGCCTAAATCTCTTGGGTCTGTAAGCTTTATTACTTTTAATAAAGCATTTTTTATTACAGAGTATGCCAGCCCAGCAGATATATCTGCTACACTTGCCCCTTCTTTCTGTGCCTGTTTTACTTTAGAGTTCATAAAAACAGTACATCTTGAGCCAAGGTCAATAGGATTTTCTGCAAAAAGTGCAATTTCTGCAAATTCATTAATATCATAATTAAGTGATTTAGCAAATGTTTCTATAAATGAACCACAGCCAGAGGAACATGCTTCATTAAGCTGTACTTTATCTACAGAATTGTTTTTTATTTTAATACACTTCATGTCTTGTCCGCCGATGTCCAGAATACAGTCTACTCCAGGTTCAAAGAATGCTGCTGCCGTATAGTGTGCAACAGTTTCAACTTCACCTTCATCAAGCAGAAGTGCTGATTTAAGAAGTGCTTCACCATAACCAGTAGAACAGGAACGTACAATTTCCGCACCTGGCGGTATAAGTGAGTAGATTTCTTTAATAGCTTTAAGTGTAGTTTTAAGCGGGCTTCCGTTATTGCTGTTATAGAATGAATAAAGAAGAGTGCCATCTTCATCAATAACAGCAACTTTGGTGGTAGTGGAGCCTGCATCAATTCCGAGGAAAAGTTTCCCGTGGCAGTCTTTAAAATCCTTTTTCTTTACATTTTTTTCTGAATGTTTTTTAATAAATTCATCGTATTCTTCTTTATTATGAAAAAGTGGTTCAAGCCTTGTCACTTCAAATTCAAGTTTAATTTTATTTGAAAGGTCTTCACAAAGTTTTTTAAGAGAGGTCTGTATTTCTTTGTCTGCATTCATTGCAGCACCTATTGCGGCGAAAAGGTGTGAATGTCCAGGTGCAATAACCTGGTTGTCTTCAAGTTTAAGGGTGCGTATAAATGCCTGCTTAAGTTCAGTAAGGAAGTGAAGCGGACCACCAAGGAATGCAACGTTTCCACGTATAGGCTTGCCACATGCAAGACCGCTTATTGTCTGGTTTACAACTGCCTGGAATATAGATGCTGAAAGGTCTTCTTTTGTAGCACCTTCATTAATAAGAGGCTGTATATCGGATTTAGCAAAAACACCACAACGTGCAGCAATTGGATATAGGGCCTCATAATTTTTAGCATATTCATTTAATCCACAGGCATCAGTCTTTAAAAGGGTTGCCATCTGGTCAATAAATGAGCCTGTGCCACCAGCACAGATGCCATTCATTCTCTGGTCAATTCCTCCAGTAAAGTATATAATTTTGGCATCTTCGCCTCCTAGTTCTATTGCAACATCAGTTTGTGGTGCATAGTCTTTTAATGAAGTAGCAACAGCTACTACCTCCTGTACAAATGGTATATTGAGGTGTTTTGACAGGGTAAGGCCTCCTGAGCCTGTGATTACTGGGGATAACTGTATATCTCCAAGGCTGTCAAAGGCTTTTTGTATAACTGCTGCCAATGTTTCCTGTATATTGGCAAAGTGTCTCTGGTAATCAGAAAATAAAATATTGCAGTTTTTATCTAAAATAGCGATTTTTACAGTAGTAGAACCAATGTCGATTCCAAGAGTGTTATAATCTAGTTTCATTTTATACCTCTTTCTTAAAGCGTGTCTGGAAATACCTGCAAAAAACTATCTCCACACACGCTTTTATATACTTTTTAGTCATAAACCACCATATTGCCCTATTATATGACAAAGTTTTATTTAATGCAAGTGGAAGAAAGTGAGAATAGTTATAGTTAGACATATTCCAATAAATTACTGGCTTATAGGCGTTTTAAAATTAAATATTTTACAAGTTATGTGGCTCTGGCAATTCCAAAATTTTACCAACAGAAAGCCATGTTTGCAACATGGCTTTGCCGCATTCCGCTTGGATGGGATACGCAGCGGGAGCATACCCACGGGTGGAAAATGGATGGCATAACAAGGAAACCATACATATCCATATATACAAAACATAAAATATGTAAATGCACTATTTTGTCTTATTTGAATATATTGTAAAAAGCACTATTTGCAGGGATACTTTTAGTAAATGCGCTTTGGTTTTTCCTGTTATTTATACTATATATAATGAAATGAGGTAAAATTATGAATTATGAGTATTGTGATGGTGTTACACATGCGATAAAGCAGGGGGAAACCCTTTACAGTTTAAGCAGGCAGTATAAAGTGCCTCTTGCTATATTATTACGCGCCAATCCATATATTGATGTCTATAATCTTAAAATAGGTGATACAATATGTGTACCTGTTAAAAGACAAGGGCAGGGGAATGGCTGTCAAGGGATGGTTTGCGGCGGGATGGCAGTTATGCCACGTGCTGGCGGACAGGATGAGGACACAGGAATGGATATGGAAGAAAATATGCCAGAAGATACAGGCATGGATATGGGAAGAAGTATGCCAGAAGATACAGGCATGGATATGGGAAG
>VSNJ01000165.1 GCA_009774235.1 Lachnospiraceae bacterium | reverse complement strand
CATTATTTTGTACAATAGCAGCTTTGTAGCACTATTACATAAAACTATATAAATGTTTTTATAAAACATTTATTTTACAAAAACATATAACTGTTATATGCCAATGTATAACCCATAATAGCACAACATTATTTAATTAAAAACACACCTATAAACAACAGACTTATTGATGTTTAAAAATTAAAATTATACAAAGATTATATTACTCTGGCAAATTCCAAATGTTTTACCATAAAGCAGCTGTTTGGGGGCGCTGGTGCTTAAGCCCTGTTCTCAATGCTTAATAGAAACAAAAGTTTCTATTAAGCATTTGGGGCTTTATGCACCACTGCGCATCCCATCCAAGCGCAAGCGGCTGCTGTTGGTAAAATTTTGGAATTGCCAGAGCCAGCAAATCTGAGTATTTTAATTTAATTAAGATATTTACTCAATATACGCTTACATTCCCTAATATCGATAGGTTTAATAATATGTGCATCCATGCCACATTCAAAACAATGTTGTGCATCATCTGAAAATGCATCTGCTGTCATTGCAATAATAGGCAAGACGTGGTCTTCCCTTTCAAGTGCCCTTATAGCCTTTGTAGAATCATATCCATTCATCACAGGCATACGTATATCCATAAGTATAGCATCATAATAACCTATCTCTGATTTTTCAAATATATCAAGACATTCCTTTCCATTTACTGCCCTTTCCAGCACAAGGTCAAATTCAGAAAGGATTTCATTAGCAATCTCCCAGTTTAAATCAATATCTTCTGCAAGAAGTACATGCTTTCCACCAAAAGACACCTCTCTATCATCTTCTTGTTGCATTTTCAGCTCGCCTGTATCTGGATTATTATAATGCCTTAAATGGTGGTATAAAGTTGATTTAAACAATGGCTTGGATATAAATCCCTCAATATCATCTATTGGTGCTGCTTCTTCCACATCATTCCAGTCATATGCAGAAATCAGGAAAACTGGTACTCCTTTTCCTACTCTGCGCCTTATTTCCTTGATAGTTTCAATCCCATCCATGTATGGCATCTTCCAGTCTATCAGTACAAAACGGTATTCTTCATTATTTTTATGATGTTCTTCTACCATATCTACCGCTTTATTGCCATCTGTAGTCCATTCAGCATGTACCCCCAGCTCTTCCAGGTTTGCTACGGCACTCTGGCATAATCTCTCATCATCATCTACTACAAGAATATTCCAGTCTGGAAGGGTCATATCTTTTTCCTTGACGTCTGCCTTCTTCAAATCTACAGCGATAAAAAATTCACTTCCTTTACCAAGTTCACTTTCAACGCCTATAGTTCCTCCCATAATATCAACAATACTCTTTGTAATTGCCATGCCAAGACCTGTTCCTATAATTTTCTGTACCTGGTCTGTTTCCTCCCTTGAAAATGAATCAAAAATCTTTTCCTGGAACTCTTTTGACATACCAATACCATTATCTTTTACTTTAAAATATGTCTTTATATATTTATCACCAAGCCCTGAAGGTTCTTGCCATACAAAAATATCTATTCTTCCTTCTTCTTTAGTAAATTTTAATGCATTTGACAGAAGATTTAACAATACCTGGTTCAGGCGCACACTATCACAATACACATCTTCTGCAACAACATCATTAATATATATATCAAAAGTCTGTTTTCTTGATTTTACCTGCGGTTTTATAATATTTACAATATCATCCATTGTATCACGAAGCGACATAGGTGCTATATTAAGGGTAAGTTTACCGCTTTCAATCTTAGACATATCAAGTACATCATTAATTAAACCAAGCAGATGTTTACTTGATAACTTAATTTTTCTAAGACAATCCTCCACTTTCATACTGTCACCAATATTTTTACATGCAATTTCCGTCATACCCACAATAGCATTCATAGGAGTACGGATATCATGGCTCATACTTGCAAGGAACTCACTTTTTGCCATATTAGCATGTTGTGCTTCTGCCTTAGATTTTTTAAGCATTTCTACCTGTCTTTGTGAAAACCTTAAATACATTATAAATATACCACTAAAAAGCAAAATTATGCTGCATATAGACAAAATTATCATTCTGTTCCTGCTGCCATCCAGTGCTGTAACAACATTTCCAAATACATGATGAGGCATAACTGTAACAAGATACCACCTTGAATTACTAGAAATTGCAGAACAATATAAATGCCTTAGTTCTCCCTCTGTATTAATAGTTGCAATATAGTCTTCTTTGTTTGCTATTGCTTGTTTTAATTCTTTAATATATTCATCTGCTGTTTTAGAATCCTGTTTATCAACAATAGAATTTAAACGTTCAAAATAATTTTCCCTGTATGCATCCCCGCTTCTTATAATAAAATTCCCATTACTATCAATTAAATGAGTATCAACCTTTGAATTACCTGTCTTTGTAAAAAGAACTTCTTCAAGGCTCTTCATTGGAATTGCAGCTATCAGCGCAGAACTTTCACGTCCATCTTCCATATGGTATTTTACACTTGTACCAAATACAAATACTTTCTCATTGTTTTGGTCATATCCTTCTGTTACAATATTACCATTTGCTTTTAACCCTTCTAGTAATGCTTCTTTATTTACACTTATATCTTTACCATAAATAGTTTCTATATCTCCATCCTTTGTACAAAAACCAAACCATTCAAATCCCCTTACTTCTGCACTAACCTTTAGCTCTTCTATTATCTGGCCAGTTTCCATATTATGCTCTGGTGGAGTCCTCTGTATTACACCCTCTACTTGCTTTATCCTGATATCTGTATTCACTTGGAATTTTTGTTGTATCTGGCTATTTATTTCTGACATATAAATATCACTGATTTCATTAACAGATTCCCTTGTCCTGCCAGACATAAATACAGTCAGTATAGTAAATATTATAACAGACACAATAACCATAATTGCAAAACTCCGCCCTAGAAATCTTATGACTTTTTTGTCCATTTTTATTCCTTCCCTTCTGTTTTTTATGGCATAACCCTCTTTAGATATATAGTTTTCTATTCACATTGTATTCCCATTGTACCTCCATTATAAGTGAGGATTGTATATTTTTCAATAGTATTTCTGCCATTTTTACACTTCATATAAAAGCAATATATTAAGGAGTATTTAAAAATTATTTTTACTAATTACGCAAAAAACAAGGCATCCACATACAGATGCCTTGTTTTTATTAGACAATTTTAACTTCCTTATTTTTAAAATACAGTTATTAAAACAATTATACAAATGTTAATTCTAATCCTATAAAAACCAGATATAATGATTTAACATTACCAGGAATACAGATTAAAGATATCATCTGGCTTAACATGTAAACATCTGTCTACATCATTGCTTCTGCAAGTTCTTTAATAGCAGCTTTATCAGCTTCTTTCATAACTGATTTAATTGTAACTTTCTTTTCACAGATTTCAATATCTTTCATGCTTTCAAGCATATCTGTCATTTTCTTTGCAGCAACTGGTGCCCATGAACCATTTTCAATAACTGCAACTTTACGCTTCTGGTAATTCTTGCTCTTTAAATGTGCAAGAAAATCTTCCATAACAGGGAATAGACCTCCATCATATGTTGCTGATGCAATCACCATACGGTCATACCTGAATGCTGCTTCAATAGCTTCTGCCATATCATCCCTTGAAAGGTCAAATACCTCAAGGTTTTCAACACCATTGTCTTTAAATATTCCTGCACATTCCCTGGCGGCTTTTGCCGTATTTCCATGAATTGATGCATATGCAATAATTACACCTGTGTCTTCTGGTTTATAACTGCTCCATATATCATATTTATTTATATAATATCCTAAATCTTCTTTAAGAACTGGTCCATGTAAAGGACATATTATTGCAATATCAAGCCCTGATGCTTTCTTAAGCAGTGCCTGTACCTGTGCGCCATATTTTCCAACTATATTAAAGTAATAACGCCTTGCCTCGCATGCCCAGTCGTCATCTTCTGAATCCAGGGCACCAAATTTACCAAAACCATCAGCAGAAAATAAAATTTTCTCACTCTTCTCATATGTAACCATAACTTCTGGCCAGTGTACCATAGGAGCCATAAAGAACTGGAGTGTATGGCTTCCAATAGAGAGCTCATCTCCCTCACTGACATTAATAGTCCTTTCAGATAAATCCAAATCAAAGAACTGCGGAAGCATCTGGAATGTTTTAGCATTGCCAACCAGTTTCATACCAGGATACATTTCTGCAATTTTCTGGATATTAGCAGCATGGTCTGGCTCAAGGTGTGAAACCACAAGATAATCAGGTGCTTTGCCTGAAAGTGCTTCTTTAAGGTTTGAAATCCATTCGTCAGTTGCCCTTGCATCAACAGTATCCATTACTGTAATTTTGTCATCCATAATTACATATGAATTATAAGAAACACCTTCTGGCACAACATACTGGCTTTCAAATAAATCAATATCCTTGTCATCTGCTCCAATATACTTAACGCTGTCTGTTATAAACATTGTTATTTCCTCCTTGTATACAAAAATTTACATATTTGGTAATTACATAACCATTATAATAACACAAATATATCTAAAATGTAAATGGCAAAAAATGCTGTATTATGTTCCTGATATTACTAAAACGGTTTTTAGCCATACTATAATGTCATTCTTGTATATATACCAAGTTTCTCCATATTGTTATTTTTTAAACAATATGTAATAATATACAATATGGCACATGGCAAGATTGTATTTAAAACAGGTTTTTATTACAATTTTTACCAGAATGTGCTTGAAAATAAAAAAACAGGATTTACTGGTCCTGGCACTTTTAAACACTTTATATTATTCAATATTAATACTGTTATCCTGTCCTATAATTAATTATTTTCTGTTTAAAATATGATATAATTATAACACTCTTTTAATATAAACGGAGGTAAACTTAAATGTCATATAATAAAGTACAAATATCCAAAAATCCAGGACTACACAAGGAAATAAGTTATATACATTATTATAATTCACCTCTTGGAAGAATTACTCTTGCAAGTAATGGCAACGCATTAACAGGGTTATGGTTTGACGGCCAGAAATATTTTGGCAGCACTCTTGCTAAAGAATATATTCCAAAAGACCTGCCAGTATTTGGACAGGCAAGCCATTGGCTGGATATTTATTTTAGTGGAAAAGCACCTGGCTTTACACCTCTGCTTTCTTTAAATACAACGCCTTTCCGAGAATCTGTATGGGAAATCATGCTTAAAATCCCATTTGGACAAACTATGTCTTATAAAGAGATTGCCTGCATAGTTGCAGGACAGAGGGGACTTAGCCATATGTCTGCACATGCAGTTGGCGGAGCAGTTGCACATAATCCTGTTTCTTTAATTATACCATGCCACAGGGTTATAGGTGCTAATAGAAACCTTACAGGATATGCAGGTGGTATTGATAAAAAAATAAAACTTCTTAATATGGAAAATGTAGATACAAAAACTTTATTTATTCCTAAAAATGGAACTGCATTGTAAATACTTACTGGTTCCATACCATAATTGTCTTACCCATACCCATCTGTATATCAGTTTCAAACGCCTTTACTATATCCTCTGTAGTATGCACTTCTATCTCTGTGCCTACTATATTCCCAAGATACCTTGCCAGCCATGGGTATTTTTTATACAAGGCAATAGTTTCTATGAAATCCTCACGGCCGCTCCTGCTGCTGCCCTGTATATGCAGGCCTTTTTCTAATACCATGCGTGTATTTACTGGGACAGGGTATTCTGAAACGCCAAGCAGTGATATTGTCCCTTCGGGCTCTATACAGCCAATAATCTGGTTTACTGCTTTCTGTGATGCAGAGCCTCCTACACATTCAAATGCATGGTCTACAGATATGTCTTCTGGTATATCCGCCACAAGGAATGTTTCCTCTGCAAATGAAAACCTGGACAGCTTCTCCCTGTCTGTACCAAAAATATAAAGCTTTGTCCCTGGGAACATTGCCTTTGAAACAAGTGCTGTGATATAGCCAAGGTTCCCGTCACCCCATATCCCTGTTACCCTCCTCCTGCTGTGTGCTGCCCTGCCAAAACGCCTCATTGCATGCACGCTTACAGACACAAGCTCCGTAAAGGCTGCCACTGCCTTGTCAGTGGAAGGGGCAAGCGGCACTAACCGGTCCAGGGCAAGTGCAACATTCTCCTGCATAAAACCATCATAACCACTGGCACGGAACCTGCTTGAACGCAGGTAGTTCTCTGCAATTACACTGTCATATTCCACAGGGGTATTTGGCACCATGACAACCTCTGTTCCATACGGGAATGTCCCAGAAGGGTCATACACTACATAACCTGTCCCCTCATGGATTAATGCCATCGGAAGCTTCTGCCCCAGGACTTCTGCTGGCCGGAGTCCCTGGTAATACCTCTGGTCAGCATGGCATATTGACAGGCGGGCAGGCCTTACCACAGCCTGCCCTGCACTTAAATCTATACTGTTAAAACATACTTCAAAACGCCTTGGGGCAACAAGGCGGTATACTGTATTAAGCATCCATGCTCCGTTCCTGCCAGGCATGTACAATGCCTGGCATGTATTTTTTTATTAATATACAGATGTTTTTCCTGCCTGCTCCTGCACCAGTGACTCCGCCACACGCAGGTCATATGGGTAAGTAATCTTTATATTAAATATTTCGCCTTGTACCAGGTGTACATCCTCACCCCTTAGTACAAATATCTTACAGGCATCTGTAAGGGTTTCCTTTTCCTCATCATTAAGTGAAAGGTACAGCCCCTTTAACTTCTTTGCATTGAATGTCTGTGGTGTCTGCCCCTGGTACATCCTCCTGCGGTCTGGCACAGATGAAGCCACAGCCCCGTCCAGGCTCTCCACAATGGTATCTGTTGCAGGCACAACTGTGTCAACCGCACCATATTCCAGACCATATTTAATATTTTCCTCAATAATGCGGTATGTAAGGAACGGCCTTACAGAATCATGTGTCACAATTATAGTACTGTCATCCAGGCCATAGTTTTTTTCAATATAGGTAATGGAATTCATTATTGTTTCATTGCGCGTCATGCCGCCTTCAAGAACCACCACATGCCCCTGGCTGCCAGGGATATATTTCTTTACAAGGTCTTTTGTGTCCTCCACCCACTGCTTTGGGCAGAGCACAATTATTTTTTCAAATGTATTATGTATAAAGAATTTCTCAACAGTGTGTATAATAACTGGTTTACCTCCTAACATAAGGTACTGCTTCGGCTTGCTGGCATTGCCCATGCGGCTGCCAGTGCCTCCTGCAAGGATTACACCAAATACCATAATAGAACCCTCCTGTGTATATTTATTCCTGGTTTAATTAACCATAACCAATACCATAACTTCTAAACTTCCTGTTTAATTAACTGTTTAAAAAATCTTATAAATATTTACTCATGTGTTTCAAACTGCTTTCTAAAACTTTCAATTTCCTCATTATATTTACTAAGGTCTTCAAATGTATCACCTGCAAGTCCGTCAAGCCATTTAAGCCTTCCTGGGTCTGCCTGCTCTATACAGTTTAATTCTTCATCTGGAAGCAAATAATAATATTTTTTCCCAGAAGATAGTTTTACATATAATTCTTCTTTTGTCCGAACAGCTCTGAATCCATAAGAACACTCAATAGCATTATTTTCAAAATAATATTGTATAGCTGTTTTATTAAAAATACTTGTTTCCTGAATTAATACATAATCACTAAATATTTCTTCTTCATTATAATTATTATTTATTACACACTTGGCAACTTTATGAAAATTATAAAGACTAAACAGCTTGCTGCATCTTATATCTGGTATCCCTGCACCTGTAATAAAAAATATAATATGTGTAGATGGTTCTTTATATATTGGCTGGAAATTATATCTTGCACCATGGTCACTCATAAATATCTTGATACTTCTGTCTGATATAAAATCCATATAAAATTCCAGCTGTTTATCCCAGTATCTTACAGATTTTTTTCTTTGTTCCAGTGCTTTTTCTTCTGTATCACCACCAAATCTTGGCCATTCATAATACTTCGCATCATCCAGTTCACCACTTAAATATGGATTATGTGTTTCTTCAGATACATGAAGTATTACAAATACTGGTTCTTCTGTATCTAATAATTTTTGAAGCAAGCTTATACATCCAAAACATGAACTACTATAAGTATAATTAGTAACTACATATTCTTTTTCAAAAAGCTTAGAATCACCTTCATCACCAATATATATAAATTTATATCCCGAATCTTCAATTTCTTTTACCATATTACTATTAGAACTGCTTATTACTGGAAATGGCTTATGGTATATTTCATTATCTATTGGCTTCATACCCAGAAACATTTCTAAAAATGTAGGAACTGTAAAAGGGGTCATTGTATATGCATTCTCAAAAAACATGCTGTTCCTGCTTAATTTATACATATAAGGTGCATATTGCAGCCAGCTATAATCAAGCTGGTCATTCCATACAGTAATTATATCTCTTTGTTTCCTTTTCTTAAGTCTAGTTTTTATAT
>VSNJ01000164.1 GCA_009774235.1 Lachnospiraceae bacterium | reverse complement strand
TAACTTTACTTGGGGAATATTTAGAAAAAAATGGAAAAGAGACACCTCTTTATAGTATAATGTAATCACCGAAAAAAATACAAAGAAAGAAGGTGTCCCTATGAATAACAGTATACAGTATTTTTTGGAAAATGGAATACCTGGGTTAGAAAAAATTAAAAAAGATTTTTTTACAAATGCAATGTATTTTGATGAATATATAGAAGAAGTAAAAAATATAGTATTAGATTTTGGATGCCATATAATCTCTGAAGTGCTGGAAGAATGTAATACATTACTGGAAGAAAGTTTAAAAAGGAGGCTGCACTGGCAGGTTAAAGACCACAGCCAGAAAAATATAATGTCACCTGTGGGTATGCTGTCTTTTACACGCACAAGGTTTAAAAACAAGGAAACAAAAGAAACAGCATACCTTCTGGACAGGGTTCTGGGATTTGGACCACATGCCCGTATGTGTGATGGTGTAAAAGCAGCCATCCTTGAAGAAGCAGTACAGACAAGTTATGAAAAAGCTGGAAGGGAAGCATGCCCTGGGGAATGTGTGTCCAGGGAAACAGTGATGCGCCATGTCCGTGGGATGGAAATACCTCCTGGAAACCAGAAAGGCCCTGCAGGAAAAAAGGAAGCCAGGTATCTGTATGTTGAAGCAGATGAAGGCCACGCTGCATTGCAGTTCCATGAAAAGAAAGGTGATATAAAACGCTTCAAGTGGCATGCAGGCAATAACCAGATTGTGAAGCTTGTATATGTACATGAAGGGTATACAGACATTGGAGCGGACCGGAAGGGGCTAAAAAATGTGGTATATTTTGGCGGGCTTTACCGTGGTAAAGATAATGGAAAACTCTGGAATGAGGTAAAAACATATATAGGGAAACAGTATGCAGCAGAAGAAATGGAAAAAATTTATTTCCAGTCTGATGGTGGTGCATGGATGAAGAAAGGCCTGGAAACACTGGGGGGGGCAGAGTTTGTACTGGATGGGTTCCATATACAGGAATACATAAGGAGGATGGCACGCCTGGCAGGGGACACGGAGGAAAAAAGGGAAGAAAACAGGAAAAAAATACAGGGATGGATTGAAAAAGGCAGCCGCAAAGAACTGGAAGGATGGGCTGTACAGATAAAAACCGGCATGAAAGAAAAAGACCAGAAAAAACTGGAAGAAAGTTTAAAATATATAAAAAACAACTGGCAGGGGATAAGAAGACGTGTAAAAAATAAAGAAAGCATAAATGGAAGCAGCACAGAAAGCCATATAAGCCATGTGCTTTCTTCACGTTTAAGTTCCAGGCCAAAGGGATGGTGCAGGGAAGGGCTGGATAAAATGGCACAGTTAAGGGTTTACTGGAAAAATGGTGGCAGCCTGCTTGAGCTTGTAAAATACCAGAAAGAGGAAAAAACTACAGAAAAAACAGAAGAAGAAAAATATTCCAGTGCAACAGAAATGGTTACATGGGAGAAGAAACACAGGAAAACAAACGGGAAATATATAGAAGCATTAAGGGCAAGTATAAGCAGCCAGATATCTGCAAAAATATTTTTTAATACAGCCATTGCTGGTTTATGCTGAAACAAAAACTAAAAAAGTAATATTCTGTTTGTTGGAAATGGTTGTTTAATATGGCACAGGAAGTACATATTAATGTATCAAAAAATACTAAAATACATATACCCTGCCATATACCCAGGTAAAGTTACACTATCTTATAAAATTTTTACTCTTGACAAAACTGCCGTATGCCTTTAAAATATGGCTTATAAAGAGAAATGAGTTTTTCGACCGTACAGCTATTGCTCAAGCGGCTTGCTCGTTTCTTTTTTTGTCCTTAAAATATCATACAGATACAGTTTTCCGTCTTTTGCATGGCGCACCAGTATCCTTGCCTTAAAGACATTGTACCTGACCAGTTCACCCGCATCATCATAAACAGGGATTGCAAAACGTGTATCATATCTGTACCATCCGAATTTTGCATCTGTGTTATGTTTCTGTGCATAATTCTCTGCAAATGTTTTATTCGTGGCAATTTCAATCATTTCTCTAATAATTCCCGAAGAATTTGCCTTTGCATACATATTTGCGCCCCTTAGTTGCTTTGTGTCTTTGGAATGTGCAAACTCGTCTGGAAAATCCACACCTATGTACACCACGTCTGATGTTTCCGTAATTTCCGCACACTGACCGATATACTCTTTCAGACAGTTCTCAACAATGTTCCAGTCCACGCTCCTTCTTCCCTTGAAACGCAGGTCATTGATTACCACAATGCTTTTACCGTCAGCGTCCTTTATTATATCAACTTTCTTATCCATTGCAGCTGCTCCTTATCTAATTCATTTTATCAAAAGTCTAACAGCTACATTGTATCATGCCATCCTGCATAATTCCATTTAAAAATCCATAAAAACAATTCAATAAATTTATATCCTGCAAGTAGCTTTTGGTAATAAGCTCACATTGGACTCGCACCATCATCTTCGTGACCGTTTTACGGAAGTATCATTATCAGGAAACAGTGTCATGGCGCAAGGTTCCCACACCTTGTCTACTCTGAAACATTTCTCGCTCTTGCCTGTTCATCACAGACAGTCATGGCGTGTTTCTGCACAGCTCGGCTGTTTCATACGTCTTGCAGGATTATCCATATTCAGTTGTCAGTCAGTGATGCTTTTTCATTCCGCATCACAAATAAAATATGCCTTAAATTTTCAGCTTGTCCGCACCGTACTTGTGAATTATCCGAAAAAGGATTTCTTTCTCTTTTCCCTCTGATTTTCTGTACAATCTGCACAGTGTTTCAAGTTCCGTTGGCGTGAGGGTATTGGAATAAGGTTTATAATTTTCTGTAATAAAAATTCCGCCGCCCTCGCCCGGCTTTGTATAAATCGGGTAGTCAAAAGACAAGGCGACAATATCATGAAGTATTGTGCGTCTTGTAACGCCAAATTCCCATGCAAGCTCCCTTGTTGTTATGTGTCTTTTCGCTGATAAAATACTGATGATTTCCATCCTGCGGTGTATAAAATCCATGCCGCACCTCCCCTCGTTTACAGTTAAAAAACATTCAGGATTGCCAGCCCTAAAAACATATAAAGCCATTCAACAAATCTTTTATATGCTTTATAAGAATGGTAATCATTTTCTATGTAAGTTTCTCAAAGTACGGCCCAAATTCATGTATAATTGACAGAATAGTTTCCCTGTCCTCCTCCGCACACGAAACAGCGACTTTTTCCAAGCATTCCAGTTGTTCCTGTGAAAGTGAGTTCTGGTATTTCCCTACCCCGTCAATGAGGAAGTAGCCACCGTTATATCCCTTTTTTGAAATGACGGGAAGTTCCTCGCCTATGACTTCAAAATCCCTGCTGATTGACTTTCTGCCTACACAATATCTGTCCATAAGTCCTGATACCGTCAGCTTCTTCCCTGCCAGCAGCATACGCTCAATTTCCCTGCGCCGCCGGAATGCATGGTCTAACATTTTTTCACCCCCTTTCTCCGCTGTTTCTGACGTTAATTGTAAATAAAGTAATGCTCCTTCTATGGGGACATTACTAAAAAAAATTTCAAAGTTTTTTCTACTGACTGGAAAGGTGAAAACCTTTCCTGACAAGAATAGCAAGCACTGCCTGTGTGGGAACACAGGCTCTGATTTTTTCAAATTCTCCTAATCGGGAACTTGAAAAAAATCATCTTGCAGGTAAAATTCCCCTAACCCCTTTTTTGCGCCAAAAAATAATAAATTACCTTATGAAAAATTTTGAATTTTTTTGCTTAAATACCCCATATAAGAGGACATCAGTTTTTGTAAAATCTTCTTAAATATTTGATAAGGAGAACGAATCAAAAATGGCAAAACGTGAACGCAAAAATGAGTTAAAAATATTTCTAAGTGACGATGAACAATACATACTGAAGCAGAAAGTAAAAATCTCCGGCATGAAAAGTAAATCCTCTTTCCTGCGGCATCTGATTTTGTATGGTTTTGTCTATGACATTGACTATTCCTATTTGCGGGATTACAACGCTGCACTCGGAAAAATTAGCAGTAATCTGAACCAAATCGCCAAGCGCATGAACGCAACAGGCAACGTGTACAAAGCCGACGTAGAGGAAGTGAAAAAGTTGATGAAACAAGTGTGGGATACACAGAAAGCCATGCTTGCAAAACAGCCCTCTATGAAACAGTAAACCGTTTCTAAACCCATGCCAAAAACGAAACAGAAACATTCAAATTTCTCCCATAAACCTATAAAAGCCAAACAACAACAAAATCTAAAATCAGACAAATTTCGCACCATTAAAAAAAGTGTATCGCATTGAAGATTTTTTCTTCCTTGTGATACACTTTGATGTGTGCAGTATGTTATTCGTTTTATGTATTTTCTTTGCTCGAAACCTATGTATGTTTCGGTTTATTTTCATTTTGTGTCTTTCTCCAATCTGAATGTAACTGACAAGCTGTTTCTAAAATTGTTTCAAACAGCAGATAAACTTTAGGTACAATAGGAAAACGGTAGCAACTCAGGCTACCATTCCTTGTCTAAAAAGTGTGCATAGCTGTCACAATAAACGCCATTATTTTATTATAGACCAGCTTTCTTCTCCAGCATATCCCATCAATTTATTTAACACCCATCCATGAAGATATGACCATTCTCTGTACTTCACTCGTACCCTCATAAATCTCTGTAATCTTTGCATCACGCATTAAACACTCAAACGGAAAATCTCTTGAATATCCGTCATAGCCTGCAAGCTGGGCGCAACGGCGTGTCACATCTGTAGCGGCTTCTGCTGCATATAATTTACCCATAGCAGCAAGATGCGAAAACGGCTCATGATCCTGCTTTGCCTGTGCAGCACGATATACCAGTAAACGGGCTGCATCAACCTTTGCCTGCATATCGGCAAGTTCAAACTGTGTGAACTGGTATTGTGAAATTCTTAGTTCACCCTGCATATGCTCCGTAACATATTTTTTGCAATGGTCAACCGCTCCCTGTGCTATGCCTAACGCCTGCGCCGCTACCCCAATACGTCCTCCGTCCAAGGTCATAAGAGCCATTTTGAAACCTTTTCCCAATTCCCCCAATAAATTCTCTTTTGGGATTTTACAGTCCGTAAAAACTAATTCATATGTGGCAGAACCACGGATACCCATTTTCTTTTCCTTTGTTCCAAAAGTAAAGCCGAGAGTTCCTTTTTCTACGATAAAGCCTGAAATGCCCCTGCTGCGCTGGCTTTTGTCTGTCATAGCCGTTACAAAATAGGTATCTGCATAAAAACCATTCGTAATAAAGATTTTTGAACCGTTCAACAGCCAGTAATCACCCATATCAACGGCACTTGTCTGCTGGTTTCCCAAATCACTACCCGCCGACGGTTCTGTTACTGCAAATGCGCCTAATTTTTCTCCTTTTAACAGCGGCACAAGATATTTCTGTTTTTGTTCCTCTGTGCCAAACTCTGAAAGAGGGAAAGAACCTAAGGAGTGGTGGTCAGACAACATAACAGATGTAGTGGAACAATGCTTTGCCAGTTCCTCAATTACCGCAATATAAGCAAGGTAGGAATGTCCGCCACCGCCGTATTCTTTTGGGTAACAAATTCCCATCATGCCAAGTTCAGCCAGCCTTCTTCTGTTTTCTTCAGGAAAACGTTCCTGCTCGTCAATCTCTGCCGCCAGCGGCGCAACTTCATTTACACCAAATTCATGAATAAGGTCTATTACTTTCTGCTCGTCCTCATTAAACTTGAAATTCATATGTAACCTCCTTGAAAACTGATTGATATTTTCTGTCTGCTGTTTTATAATAACACAGGTACAACAATAAAAAAATTTAATAATTTTGATATCTTAATTCGATAAATTGAATGTATTAAGGAGTGATAAAAAAGTGAATACAAAAAGTTTGGTTACATTCAAAACAATTCTTGAAATGGGAAGTTTTCAAAAAGCAGCGGATAAATTGGGCTATACGCAGTCTACGGTAACATTCCAAATAAAGCAGCTTGAAGAAGAATTAACCTTGAAATTATTTGAGAAAACAGGCAGGCGCATGGAACTTACACAGGCAGGGAAAGATATCATGCCTTATATTGATATGATTTTACAGGGTGCAGAGCAAATCGGCAATTACGGCAAAAGCCTGTCTGAAATATCCGGCTCATTAAAGCTGGCAATTCCCGACTCCATTTTGATATACAATATGCAGCCTTTTATGCAGGCATTTACACATGATGCCCCCAACGTGCAGCTTGTAGTCAATTCCATACAGTCTGGGGAAATCAATCAGTCTGTTGCGGACGGTACTGCCGACATAGGCATAAATTGTGAAAAAGAAAGTTATCCTGATAGCGTCGTACATAAAAAACTTGGCAAATATAAAGCGGTTCTTGTCGCTTCCCCTTTTGCCAATAACAATCTGCTTGATTTTATCACACCACACCAACGCAAACCGTTCAGCCTAATCTGCAATGAGCCGGACGGCTATTATCAGTTGGACATGGATAAATACCTTTCCGAAAAGGATATTCTTCTTAATCCGCCCATGAAAGTACAAAGTATAGAGGCAGTAAAAAAATGTGTCATGAATAATTTAGGGATTGCAGTTGTTCCCACTTATTCCATTGGGGAAGAATTGAAAAATGGCTCTCTTATGCCAGTTAAAACAGAACTTGATGAAAAAACATACGACTCTTTTTATATTTATCATAAAAACAAATGGATTAGCCCTCAAATGGAGCTGGCACTGGATTTACTGGAAAAATATTTGGGTAAATGCAGTATATAACCATTTAATTATGGCACTGTAGAAACTGCATCATGGAAATGTGCATAACTGGCTATTCTGTTATGGATAACTATGTTCACAGCACATGGTAGAAAAGTGCCGCTTTCCCACGTCCTGCAAACATAGTTACCCACAACTCCATACGACAGCCAGTTATACGACATTTCCACAATGCCTGCGCCTGCGTAATTCATCTCATTCATTCTGTCTTTTTTATTCAAAAACAAATCTTTTGCTGGTTAAGAAAAGCCCTGCATATTTATCATATACAGTTGCGTTTTTATAACTTAAAAGAGTGACAACATTTTATGTCTGCTCATTTAGAAACATTAGATATATAACTCATTACCTTTTCTTACTGAACAGGCTTTTTTTATTGCTAATGCTGCAACAGAAACCATAGCTCCATTTACTTTACGGGCTGAGTGCGGACATTGTACAACGCATCGCATACATGAAATACACTTTTTGCTGTCTGCGACTTTTAGATTCTCTTTGCTGATTGCCTGCGCCGGACACTGTTCTGCACAAAGCCCGCAATTTGTACAATCATTGCCTGCTTTTGGAACCAAACCAGCCCCGCCAGCTTTTTTATAGGGACGATTGCCCGAAATTTGCAATGTGGGAAATTTAGCGGAATTATTGTTTATTTTTTCTAAAATCTTTTTTGCAAAACTGCTTAACTCACTCCTGTCTTTTGTATCTGGTCTGCCTGCCGCATACTGGTGCATGATAGAATGTTCTGCAATAGCAGCAATAGCAGCAATTACTTTAAAGCCGCTTTTCTCCGCAACATCATTTAATTCAACCAAAGTATCTTCATATGCTCTGTTTCCATATACACAAACAATGACACACGGCGTATGATTACCGTGAATATCGGAAATTCTTTGGGCGGTAAGACTTGGCACACGCCCGCCATAAGAGGGGACAGCGATAATTGCAATATCTTCCTTTTCTAAACGAAGTGACGAATAATCTGTTTCCGCATTGGATAAATCAATTTTTGTTACAGGCATTCCCCATGATTGAGTTATAACTTCTGCAACTTTGCCAGTTCCTCCTGTTGGACTGAAAACAATTTGTGAAACTTTCATATCTGCGCCTCCTGTAAATCTTGATATTACACCAATGCAAATATATGGTACAATCTCAAAAAGAAGGGAGACACGTCATGCATATCAGTACAAAATGTTCTATTGCTATTCATTGTCTTATTTTTATTTTCGAATATGGAGATACGCAAAAAGTAACCAGTGGCCTTTTAGCGTTATCTACCAGAACTAACCCTGTTACAATCCGAAAAATCATAAGCTCGTTGAAAAAAGATGGCATACTATCTGTTAAATTTGGTACAGGTGGTACGACATTGAATTGTCTGCCAAATGAAATTACATTATACCGTATATGCAAGGCAATAGAACCGGACTTCGCTTCTAAGCTTATCGGACTTCACCCATTGCCTTCACCGTTATGTCTCATATGGAAAAACATACACAATGTATTGAATTGTTCTTACCAGAAAATCAGCAATGATTTATGTGAAAACCTAAAGAATATCACGTTTGAAAATATCATTTCTGACTATCATAGAATTCAATATGACTACAAATAATTTCATTTCTAAAAAGGCGGAAATTGTTGTTTGAATAGAGAAAGATTCCATATTAGCCGACATTGTGGAAAAACAAAACTTTTGGATTTTCCCACAATGTCTACATCTACGGAATCTATCTTATTCGTTCTATCTTTTTATATCAAGAAAATTTCTTTACTGATCAAGAAATGCCCTGCATATTTATCATACGCAGAGCAATTCTAAGCTTTTTGCCCACTACATAGAGCGTTTTCTTTCCATAAAACT